>JBIICE010000309.1:0-3743 GCA_044239025.1 Verrucomicrobiales bacterium | reverse complement strand
TTGCTGGCGGGGCGGCCGGTAGCAGTGGAAGACGAGACCGAGGCCATGCGGCTGAAGTCGGCCAGTCCGCTGCTGGCGTCGCCCCCGGCCGGATTACTGACGACGGCGCTGGGGTTGATGAAGCCGAAGGTGCGGGTGGTACCTGAGATTGCCGAGCATGTGGTGATGGCCTTTGATCCACGGAGTGCGGTGTCGCCCGAGGCGCGGGCCAAGGCAGCGTCCCAGCCCGGGGCGGGGGAGCGGCTGAATGCTCTGGCCGGTCATCTGGAAGCGCTGGTGCACTGGAATGCCGAGCACATTCAGGAAGGCGTGGCCGTGGCGGCGCGGGAACTGGGTGTGAAGCCCGGAGCCCTGATGTTTCCGCTGCGGGTGGCCGTGACTGGTCAGGGTCATGGAGTGGATCTGGTGCCGCTGCTGGCCTTGCTTGGGAAGGAAGAGAGCGTGGAGCGCCTGCGGCTGCGGGCTCCGTTGCTGTCTGCGTGAACCATGCTGGTGCTGTGACATCATGAGTGCCGAAGTACTGACGATTGGGGATCTGCGGGCGTGGAAGCCGGGAGAGCCGCCCATGAGGCTGGCAGTGCTGGGGGATCCGGTCGCGCACAGTCTTTCTCCGCAGATGCACAACCCTGCGCTGGAGGCGTGCGGGATTGCGGCGTGCTACGGGAAGATGCACATCCGGCCATCCGAGTTCCGGGAAGCCCTGCGGTTGCTCGGTGCGCTCGGCTTCATCGGAGTGAACTGCACGATTCCGCACAAGTTTGCGGCACTGGAAGCGGTTGACGAAGTGGCGGAAGCGGCGCGTCGGCTCGGCGCGGTGAACACCGTGATTTTCCGCGGGGATGGCAGTACCGAGGGTCGGAACAGCGACGGCCCCGGGTTTCTGCGGACCGTGAGCGGTGAATTTGGAAAGAGCGTGCGTGACCTGCGGATTCTGATTCTGGGGGCAGGGGGAGGGGCAGGGCAGGCCGTTGCGGTGCAGTGTGCCATGGAAGGCTGCCGGAGTCTGCTGCTGGCCAACCGGACCCGTGAGAAGGCCGACGCGGTGGCAGCCGGGTTGCGGGGCCTGCCGGGCGGGGAGGCTGTGCGCGTGGTGGCCTGGGAAGAAGCCGCGCTGCGCGACGAACTGGAAGGTGTTGATCTGATTGTGAACGGCACGTCGCTGGGGATGGCGGCTGGCGATCCTCCGCTGGTGCCGTATGATGCGCTGCGGCCCGGGCATCTGGTCTACGACATGGTGTACAAGCCGCTGGAGACCCCGCTGGTGGCGGCCGCGCGGGCGGCGGGGGCGCAGGCGATCAATGGTTTGCCGATGCTGCTGTGGCAGGGCGTGCAGTCCTTCGAGTGGTGGTTCGGTCGTCCGGCTCCGGTCGAAGTGATGCGTGCGGGTCTGCGTGCGGCGACCGGTTGGCGCTGAGGAGATGCCGATGGAACTCGAGCCGATTCCGCTGAGTGGCTGGCCCTTTGACCTGGCGGCGACCCTGGGAAGCGGTCAGGTCTTCCACTGGAATTCATGGAATGGCGGCTGGGTGGGCGCGATTGGTAACGAGGCAGTGTTTCTGCGGCAGAGCGGGCCCTTGCTGCTGGAATGCAGTGCCGGGAAGTCGGCGGTGGTGAGACACTACCTCGGGTTGGATGACGACATGAAAGCGATTGTGGCTGATTTCCGTGCCGACGATGTGGCGCTGCACCGGGCGGTTTCGTGGTGTCCCGGGCTGCGCATGATCCGGCAGCCCGTGTGGGAATGCCTGGCGACCTTCATTACTTCATCGCTGAAGCAGGTGCCGCAGATCCGGGCGATTTCGCTGCGGTTGCGGGAGCGGCTCGGCGCTGCCGTGCAGGAGCCCGGGTTGCCCGTGGTGTGGTCGTATCCCGGGCCCGAGGCAGTGGTGGCGGCGGGCGAAGCCTTGCTGCGGGAATGCGGGCTGGGTTACCGGGCGGCGTTTCTGCACCGCAGTGCCGCCGCGGTGGCGGAAGGCAGTTGCGATCTTGGATTGGTCGCCGGGTTGGGTGATGCGGAAGCCGGGCAAGCCTTATGCCGTCTGCATGGCGTAGGCGACAAGGTGGCTGCGTGCGTTCTGCTGTTCGGCTACGGACGGAGCGGGGCCTTTCCCATTGATGTGTGGATCGAGCGGGTGCTGCGCGAGCTGTACTTTCCGCGGGCGAGGAAACTTACCGCGGCGCGGCTGGATCGGTTTGCGTGGAAGCAGTTCGGGGCGCGCCGCGGGATTGCGCAGCAGTTTCTGTTTCACTGGGCGCGGCTGACCGACTGCGGCCGCCGCGAGGTCGGCCCGGACGGGGAAGTCAGGGTGGAGGAAGTCAGGGTGGAGGAAGTCAGGGTGGAGGAATGATGCGGGCGCGGAAGTAGCGTTGGCCCGATGCTGACGGGGTGGCGGTGGCGCGGCGGAGAATGAGTCCCGAGGAGAGCGACTCCGAGACTGGGGCGGAGAGCTGGGCCGGGGACCATGACGAGAGATTCTCCGAAGATTCGATGAGGATACGGCCGTCGTCGGCACCGGGCCGCTGGTGCCATGAAACGAGCGGTGTGCCATTTTCCTGATCCGACCAGAGTCGGGCGTCGGGCCCCATGATGTGTTCGAGGAGATTGGAGAGCCCGTTGCCATTGTCGTCGCCTTCCGGATTACTGGCTGCGGGGAGTGCGTCACTGGAGCCTGGCGATCCTCCGGGGAGGGTCGAGGCGCGCCAGTTGGCGGGGTTGGCATGGTGGGTGTCGCCGGCGGTGGGGTTCATGTGGACGAGCGAGTGGCCATTGCCGTCCGGGAGTTGAGGCCATGGGTAGCGGTCGCCATAGGTAAAGGAAACGATGGTGCTTCCCGAGCGGTCGTCCAGCCGGAGCGTTTCGCCGCCATTGGCAAGCGCCGTGAGGGCAGGGAATTCGCCTGCGATGAGCGAGTCCGGGACCGTGGGGTAGGCAGCCTTGAAGGCCGTGCGGCTGCGGACCGCGAGCACCCGCGCTCCCGGTGCCAGAGTCCAGCCATCCGGGAACGAGAAATGAGTTGGGTTGCCGAGGTCATCAGATCCCGCGAGGCCCGCCGAGAGCTGGACGCCCGTGAGGTCGAGAGTGGTGTCGCTCGAGGCATTGAAGAACTCGAGGAATTCCGTGTCATCCGACTGGCCGGGCGGGTTGTAATGGATTTCGCTGATGGCGAGGAAGCGCTGCGGATCGCTTGGCTGCGGAGTCAGCGTGGTTGTCGTCACGGCGGTGCCCTTGTCATTGAGGAGGGCGAGCGTTTCGCCGAAATTACCGAGGTGACCCTTGTAGGGACCGGTGACAAAGAGGCGTTCCCCGCCGCGGGGCGAAGCCGTGCGGCTGCGGAAGGCGCTGCGGTCCGGCGAGACATAGAGGCTGTTGCCCGCGTTGACGATGGTGCCGCCGGGGAAGGTGAACGCGACGCCGCCCGTGAGCTGCCAGCGGCTCAGGTCGACCGCCGTGGCACTGGTGTTTCTGATTTCGATGAATTCCTCGTCCTGGTTTCCGCTGGGTGGATTGGCGACGATGGCTCCGAAGCTGAGTGCCGGGATCGGTACCTGCGGTGCCGGGACACCGAGCGAGCCCGAGCCGTTGGAGAAATTGAGCGAAAAGGGATTTCCGTGATTCGTGCCGCCTGTGCCCGTGAGGTAGTTCGTGCGGCCCGCGAGGTAGCTGGTTTTGATGCGCTGGACCGACTGCGCGAGGGAGTAGGCGGTGGTTCCCGACCATGCGAAGTGCGAATTGACGCCCCAGC
>JBIICE010000097.1:0-15046 GCA_044239025.1 Verrucomicrobiales bacterium | reverse complement strand
TGCCGTTTGCTCGCCAAGACCATGGGCCCTCGAAATCACCAGCGTGCCTTGCTTGATCGTCGTCGCACCAGTGTACGTGTTCTTCCCGGAAAGCAGCCAGCGGCCAGTTCCCGTCTTCGTCACGGAAATGGTTGCCTTCTCCTTCCGATCGAAGGGATTCTCGATGTCGCAGGCAATCTCACCGGTTCCAGTGCCGGAGCCAGTCAGGACAATGGTTTTATTCTCGCCATAGCCCGAAATCACAAACGCGCTGGTTAGCTTCAATAACCCGGTGCCCGATTGATCAATCGTAATGGAATCATCGTGACCCGGGAAATTCAGCGTCCGGTCCGTCGTTTCACCATTACCGATGTACACCAACGCGCAGCCCCCACTGAGGAAGATCTCCCCGTCGCTCTCGTTCCGGGGCGCACCCAGACTGCTGCTCGGCCTGACATTCTCCAGACTGTTCAGCGAGTCCACCATGAGCACCCCGCCCTCGACGATCGTCTGTCCGCTGTAGGTGTTCGCGCCTGAAAGCTTCAAGGTCCCCGCGCCGCACTTCTTGAGATGAATGCTGCCGCCGCCCGCACCTTGTGAGTCGGCAATCACGCTGGAGATCTCCTGCACTTCCGTTGCCCCCGTCGTATCAATACCAAACGTGCTGCGGGCCAACAGACCGTTCTGCTTGATTTCCGTGGTCAGATTCCTCAGCATGACTCCAGCATGCGTCGCCGTGAATGCCCCAGGCCCGCCGACATGCAGTCGAAGTTCACCGGCCGCCCCGTTCACCGTAATGTTCGCAGGCGTCCACTGCGCAGCATCATTGTCGTACAGCGAACCCATGACTTCCATGAGCCCCATGTCGACTCTAGTGGGCCCCGTATAGGTATTGCGTCCGGAAAGTTTGATCGTCCCGCTCTTCGTTCCATGGTCGACCCGGTGACCAGTCTGCGTTAATCCACCAGGACCACTCATACCGCCCTCCTTGTTATCAAACACCAGAGTGTCAGGGCAACTCACCATCGTGTTCCCCTCCAGTCTCACCGGCCCGCTCCATCGGCCGTTGCCGCCCGAAAAAATCCGCCCGCCATGCGCCGTTAGCCGGTTCATCACCGCATCACCACCGATGCCAATCGCCCCATCCCCGTTGATCGTCACCGGTCCGGTTCCCAGTCCCTGCTTCTGCACGGAAAGCGAGCCGTCATTCACAATCGTCCCGCCACTATACGTGTTCTCTGGATTGCTCACGTGGAGCGCATGCGGGCCATCCTTGATCAGCGCACCCTTGCCGGAAATCACACCTGGCAGGAAGACGCGGGTGTCGTCCAGCTCCAGCCCGTCGACCGTAAGATCGGCATCGAGTCGGATCGGCACCTTGATCGTAACTTCGGCACGTGTCTGGCTGTTCATGCGGGGCAACACCGACAAACTGCTCTTCGCGAACACCAAACTCCCATTTCCGCTCCAAGTGGGAAGCGATCCCGTGAAATTGAGTTGATTCAGCACGAAATCACCCTCGCCCCCCTTCTTGAACGCAAATCTTCCAGGCGCATTGAAGCTGAGAATGAGATCCGCACCGCCTTCACTTCCCGGACCCGCCGCAACGCCCAGATGGTTCCTCCATTTGCTGCTCTCGGCGAAATCCCCGCCGTCCTGCGCGGTCCACGTGAAGTGCATCGGCTCGGCGGCTTGCACCGCCCTCACGGTATAATCCCTCGTGGATCCGTCCTGCGCCGTGATCTTGTAAACTTGAGGACTGGAGAAATCCCTCACCGTCCCGGAAGGCGGCTCAGCCTTGGCAAACCGCGCCAGTTCAAACACTGGAGCCAGCGCCTTCACCTCCGCACCGGGCGGCACAATCATCGTGATCGTGGAGCCGTTGACCGCCGTCGCGCCCGCATCGGGCAGCGTTAAACGGTAAATCTCCTTCACCGTCCATGGACCCGTCAGCTCTTTCGGAAATTCATAACCCCGGCGCTCCCTTTTGCCGGGGACAAACGGCTTGTCTCCCTTAACAAGGGGCGGCGCCTCGGCCTTCTCCTTCCTGGTCCTCAGCTTCGTCATCGCCGCTGGCAACTTTGCCGCTTTCTCCGGATCAATGTACTCCACCAGATCCCTCATCGCGATCACCTTGTACTGGTTGGCCTTCAGGTACTCCACAAGGTCCTCGAATAGATCAGGATCGATTCCCACCCCGGCATGCTCCATGTCAGGCGTGCCATGGAAGGTCATCACGACCACCTTGCCTCCGGTCGCCTGCTGAACCGCACTGATCATCCCCTCCAGCGTCTGACCCGCTCCACCAGCAGCAAACGAGGGAACATCGAATGGATTATCCTGCGTGGGGTCATACGTGCGGCCGTAACCGCCGCGCGCAAACGTATAACCCCAACTCTTCAGGAGAGGAAAGAACTTCGGATTCGAGTCATAAAACGGCCAGCAGAACGTGGTCGGTCTCGGAATGCGGTTCGCCATCATTTCATCCTCCAGCGTCCACACATACGCCTGACAACCGCCGACATCCGTCATCGACAACTGTCCATGTCCACGGGTGTGATTCCCGATCTCGAATCCCTGCTCGGACATCGTCCGGATCTGCCTCCACGTCATGTACCAGTCCTTGCGCTCGCGGAACAGATAGGCATCCGACACGTAGAACGTGCCATTGAATCCATGCTTCTTCAGAATTGGAGCGGCGACCGTCGCATGACTCGCACAGCCATCGTCAAAGGTGAATACCACCAGTCTCTCAGGGATGGGCTTCCTGAGAATTCCCAGCGGATCGTCAACCTTTCCCGGCTCCGCCATCCCAATGATTGCCAGCGCCAACAGGATGGCAGTTGCCATTCCTCCCCCTGCCCGTCTTCGCGTGTTCCTGATGTTCATCATCGGTTCTCCTCTTTACTTGGTGTGGCCACCGGAAACAGTTCCAGAATGACATGTGCATAGAGGCGGTGCCCGAAATCATTCGGATGATTCACATTGTTGCCGCTGATGTCCGAAAAATTCTTCTTCTTCAGGATCTCAATCCAGGGGGTTACCACATCCGCCAGCGCCACATTCGGCCTCACTAACCCGCCCAGAAACTTTGCCTTCCAGAGAAACCCATCGGCCCCGGCGAACAGCGGATTCATCGTCATCGGTGCCACCAGCACCACATCGGCATCGGGATTCGCCGCCATCACATCATCCCGCATCTTGGTCATCTTCGTGTCGTAACCCCCGCCATCATTCATCCCGAACGCCAGAAACACCAGATCCGGCTTCTCCGCAGTAACCTTCGGAACCATCTCAACTCCCCACCCGGCTTCCGCACCGGCCGCACCGAAATTGACCAGCGTCACGCGCGACCCGAAACGCTTCTGCAGCGTGTTCGCGACCAGCTGCGGATACGCAGGTTGATAAGGTTCCGCCAGCGATTCCTTGAACCCAGAGGCATTGAATCCCTGCGTGATGCTGTCGCCCAGCGCCACCAGCTTGATCGGCTGTTTGGCTCTGAGCTTGGTCAGCACACGAGTCAACCTCTCGGGCTGCGGCTTCACTTCCACGGGCCACGGGTCCGTCTTATGCCAGTAGGATACCTGCACTTGAAGATCGTGGAAAAACCGCCCCTCGGAATGCAGCACCGTCGCAAACATGTTCGGGCTGCCCGCCGGAGGCATCATCTCCGCCGCTGTCTTGTACGGAATCCGCGACGTCAGCGTCAGCTCAATGATGTTCGTGCCCGGCTTCCAGGTATAATCCTTGCCCTCCTCATACCTCATATTCAGGTCCGGATGGGTAATCCGGAACCCTTCGCTGGGAATGAACAACAGTTTCCCCGTGGCCAGCTGCTTACCCTCCTCCCGGATGAAAAGCACCGGCTCACGATCACTCGCCTGCGACCGCCACAGCGGCTCGCCAAGCACCATCCCCGGCCCCGACCTCTCCGCCCTCTCCGACGCATCGTCGGCCATCAGCATCATGCCACAGCTCAATACTCCCAGAACCGTTCCCGCGATTTGTTTCTTCATGAGGTGTTATCTTCGCAACAGCTTTACCGATCACCGCAAGCCCACCATCCATCAACCCCCGAGTCACCTTGGAGTGCCCCCGGAAGTTGATTTACTTCTTATGGGAGTTTTTCGTTGTGGGGTGATTCTTCGGATTCGGGTTGGTCTGGCTTTCCGGATTCAGGATCGGGACGCGCTTGGCAAGTCCCGGGGTGGGAGGGTTGTTCCCAGGCGCTGGACGCCGAGAATGGGTCCGCAACTCGTCGGAGGCGAACGGAGCCAGGGAACAACTCGGCGGGTTCAGGCATGCAGCCGCGAATCCGGCGGGTGTCAGATCGCCCAGCGACGAGCGCGGACGGCGGTGGTTGTATCTGTCACGGTGTTCCGCGCTGAGCACCCTGGCTTCCAGCAGGCTCGTGAAGCTTTCCAAGTTGCGGAACTCGTCGCGGAACCTCGCATGGAAGCTCTCGATGAAACAGTTCTTCCATGGAGAACCGGGTTCGATGAAGAGCGTTTTGAAACCTCTTGCTGCGATCCAGTCCCTCACGGCTCTGGCCACGAACTCCGGCCCGTGGTCCGAGCGGGTGAAGTCCGGATTTCCGCATTCCTCCACCAGTCGGTCGAGAGTCCCGATGACGTCGCTGCTGGTCATCGAGCGCTCCACTTCCAGCGACAGGCATTCACGGGTGAACTCGTCGATCACGGGAAGCCACTTGAGACGGCCTCCCGATTCGGTCCGGTCGAACACGAAGTCGTAGCTCCAGCCGTGGTTGATCCGCTCGGCCTGCAGGCCCGGCGCTCGCTGACATCCAGACGCTGGCACACATTGTCCACCGCCTCGCGCCTGCGGGCCGGGCCTACCATTTCCGCTCCGCGACTTCCTTCAGTATGGCCATGTAGAGTGCCTGGCAGGTCGCCATGCTCACCGCAATGATGCGGCAGGCCTGCTCGACGGTCCTGCCTGCCGGCCATGGCCTCTTCGGCAGTCCGCAGCTTCCTGATGATCTCTTCGGGGGTATGTCGTTGTCGTTTCATGGGAGTCATTGGCGCTCACGCGCCGGGACTCTCATAACTCATGGACCAGTTTTTGGGGAGCATTCCAGCCCCCTCGCTCGCTGTAAAGCTGCGCACAAATCGGACATGACGCTGTTTCTCAATCGGTGACATCGGTGCTCCTTAGTTCATCTCCGCAATACGCCCGATTTTAACACGCTTTCTTCCCCCAAGTCGTCACCCTCCCGCGTCCGGATTTCCGCGTTAAACCTCAACCGGATCCGGAAAATCCAGAGTACGCTCTCACCCGAATCCGCGGCCTCCGCCCACCGCATCCCCAACCCATGAGATCCATCGCTCCCTTCCTCACGGCCCGCGGCGCACCCATCCTGACCGGTGTCTCCCTCCTCATCATTGCCGCCACCGCCCGCCCCGCCGACGCCACCGCGGTCTTCAACGAGGTCATGTACCACCCGGCCTCCGCCGGCTCCCCGGAATGGATCGAACTCAGAAACGTCCTTTCCGTCAATCTCGATTTGTCAGGCTGGCAGCTCACCGGCGGTGTCAGCTTCATCTTCCCGGAAGGCACCATCCTGCCGTCCGGCGGATTTCTTGTCGTCTCCAGCACCGCCGCCAACCCGACCACCGCCCTCGGCCCATGGTCCGGCACACTGAGCAATCAGGAAGACTCCATCCGCCTCCGCAACCGCAGCGGCGGCATCATGGACGAACTCACGTACAAGGACTCCGGCGGCTGGCCCGCAGGCGCTGATGGCTCCGGCTCTTCTCTAGCCAAACTCCGCGCCGATTCAGCCTCCGCCGACGCCGCAAGCTGGCGCGTCAGCAGCCAATCCGGCGGCACCCCGGGAACTGACAACTTCCCATCACCACCACCCGCCCCCTCCATCGTCATCAACGAGCTCGCACCCGCAGGCCCCGGCTTCTTCGTCGAGCTGCGCAACACCGGCACCGCTCCTATCGATCTCGGCGGCATGATCCTCGCCTCACCGGACGGCGGCGGATCCTACACCCTACCATCCACCCAACGGCCCCCCGGCGCACTCATCTCCCTGGACGCCGCCACCCTCGGTTTCTCGCCGCCCGCCACCGCCCGTCTCTTCCTCTTCTCCCCGGCCCAGGCATCACTCCTCGATGCCCGCCGCCTCAACTCCTCCGGCAAGGCGCTCTCGGACGACACCACCCAATGGCTCGTCCCCTCCGCCCCCACCCCCGGCACCCCGAACCTCTTCCAACTCTCAAACGCCCTCGTCATCTCCGAAATCCACTACCACCCTCGCTCCATTCCCGCCTTCCGCGGCACGTTCGCCGATCACACTCTGACCGCTCTCGGCGACGCATGGCTCTACGAATCCAGCGGCACAGACGAGGGCACCGCATGGCGGCAGCCCTCCTACCCTGACAGCGCATGGCCAACCGGGCCAGCCACCTTCGAAGCCCCTCCCGCACCCAGCTACGCAACCGCTGTCCACGCCTCCGCTCCCGTCGCATGGTGGCGGCTCGGCGAATCTCCCGCCACTGGCTCCGCCCTCGATTCCGCTCCCACCGGCGGTCTCCAGAACGGCACCTACGCCAATGCCGTCGCTCAGCCGGGCCTCATCTCTGGAGATGCCAACGGCGCTGTCCTCTTCAGCGGCACCACTCAGGTCAGCGGCGGCGGCCTATCCGGCGTCTTCGCTAACGACTGGACCATCGAAGCATGGTTCACCCACACCGTGCAGGCCCAATGGAGCGCCATCTTCTCCAACAACGGTTCCACTGGCTTCAGCGGCGCGCCCCTCATGACCTTCATCGACAACAGCACGCTCCTCGGCATCAACGGAGCCGGCATCACCGCCGACAATGTCTCCGTCGACCTCGGCCCCAATCACTACGGAAAGAAAGTCTACGCCGTCATCACCAAAACCGGCGGCAATGCCCAGGGCACCAACTCCATCACCGTCCGCGCATGGGTCGACGGCACCGAGGTCCCTTCCGCCACCGGCACCTCCGCATGGACCATCGCCCCGCGCGACACATGGTACATCGGCCGTCACTGGACCGACGCCGCTCAATACCACCGCGGCGTCATCGACGAGGTCGCCATCTACAACCGCGCCCTCTCCCCCGCAGAAATCACCGCCCACGAACGCAGCGGTCGCTCCGCCACCGGCACCGTCCTCCCGACCAATGCCGCCACCACCACCTACTTCCGCAAATCCTTCCAGTTCTCAGGCAATCCCGCGCAGACTCAACTCTCTCTCCGCGCCCTCATCGACGACGGCGCCATCTGCTATCTCAACGGCAGCGAAGTCGCCCGTCTCAACATGCCCGACGGCCCGGTCTCCCACACCACTCTCGCCTCACAACCCGTCGACACCGCCTCCCTGAGCGATCCCATCACGATTCCCAATACCGCTCTCCTCAAAGGCACCAACGTCCTCGCCGTCGAACTCCATCAGGCCACTCCCTCCGATCCCGATGCCGCCTTCGGCCTCATTCTCTCCGCCCGCGAAACCCTGACACCTCCCACCCCGGAACGCCAGCTCGACACCGAATTCATCGAGCTCTTCAATCGCTCGTCCACCCCCGTCACTCTCGCAGGCTGGTCCCTCGACGGCGACGCCACCTTCGCCTTCCCTCCTGACACTTCCCTCGCCCCCGGAGCCTACCTCGCCGTCGCCCGCAACCCCGCTGCTCTCCTCTCACTCCATCCCGGCGCTAACCTCACCGGCCCGCTTTCCTCAAAACTCAGCAACTCCCGCGGCCGCATCACCCTCCGCGATCCCTCCGGCAATCCCGCCGACCAAGTCGCATGGGCCGACCGCCACCCATGGCCATCCGCTCCCGATGGCGGCGGCCCCACCATGGAACGGCGCGACCCTAACGCCGCCAGCAGCGCTCCCGCCAACTGGTCCGCCAGCGACGAATCCTCCCGCACCTCATGGCAAACCTACACCTACCGCGGCATCGCCGCCCCCAGCGCCATCGGCCCCGACTCCCAATGGCGCGAATTCGCCCTCGGTCTCCTCGGCGACGGCGAGGTCCTTCTCGACGACATCAGGGTCACCGAAAGCCCGGACTCCGCCCCAGTCCAGATGCTCCCTAACGGCGCATTCACCACCGGCCTGACCAGCTGGCGCGCGCTCGGCAATCACAAGGCCTCCATCATCACCGATCCCGCAACTCCCGGCAACAATGTCCTCCGCCTCGTCGCCACCGGCGGCACCGACCACGACAGCGATCACCTTGAAACCACCCTCGCCTCCGGTCGCTCCATCGTGAACGGCCGCACCTACGAAATCTCCTTCCGCGCCCGCTGGATCTCCGGCTCCCCGTCCCTCCACACCCGGCTCTACTTCAACCGTCTCCCCCGCACCACCCTGCTCTCCGTCCCCGAACCAGCAGGAACCCCCGGTGCTCCTAACTCCAGACCATTCACCAATCTCGGCCCGACCTTCTCCAACCTCATCCATTCCCCCGTCGTCCCCGCCGCCACCGCACCAGTCACCGTCTCCGTAACCGCCACCGACCCCGACGGCGTCACCTCCGCCACCCTCCGCTACTCAGTCAACGGCGGCGCATGGCAATCCACCCCCATGTCCGCCGCAGCCGGGAAATTCTCCGCCAGCATCCCCGGCCAGGCCGCCTCCGCCGTCGTCCAGTTCTTCGTCGAAGCCACCGACTCCCTAGCCGGGACCGCCACCGCCCCCTCCGCCGGTCCCGTTTCGCGCGCGCTCTACAAGGTCCAGGACGGCCGCGCCAACCTCGCCACGCTTCACAATGTCCGCATCGTCATGACCCCGGCCGATGCCACCGCCCTCCACGCCAACGCCAATCTCATGAGCAACGGCGAACTCGGTGCCACCATCATCATCAACGAACGCGATGTCTGCTACGACGCCGGAGTCCAGCTCCGCGGCAGTCCCTACGGCCGCCCCTACGACCAGTTCGTCAGCTTCTCTCTAACATTCCCAGCCCATCAGCCGTTCCGCGGCGTCCACCAGCGCATCATCATCGATCGCTCCGGTCGCGGCCCGTTCGGCAGTCCCTCGCCCGACGAAATCCTCGTCAAACACATGGCCTGCCGCGCCGGCGCAGGTCTCGCCGGGCTCCACGACGACATCGTCCGCGTCATCACCCCGCTCGCTCAGCACACCAGCACCGCCCTCCTCACCACAGACTACTCCAATGACTGGCTCGACCGCCACTTCGACGGTGGCAGCGATTCCCCGCTCTACAAGTTCGACGGCATCTATTACCCTGACACCACCACCACCGGAAACCCGGAAAGCCCCAAAGTCGTCACCGCAGGTCCCATCGTCTACGGAGACATCACCAGCTACGGCTCAGACCCCGAAAACTACCGCTGGACCTTCGCTCCTCAGGACCCCGCCATCCAACCCGGAGCCGACGACCTCATCGCCCTCGGTTCAGCCATGAACCTGAGCGGCTCCGCCCTCGATGCCGCCACCCAGCCGCTCATGGACGTCGACCAGTGGGCCCGCACCTTCGCCTTCCAATCCCTCATCGGGAACAACGACTTCTATACCCACAATCAGCCCCACAACCTCAAACTCTTCCTCCGCCCGGACGACCACCGCTTCCTGGCCTTCCAGCACGACAGCGATGTCTGCTTCCAGCGCCCCACCAATGCCTCACTCATCGGCACCACCGGCAATCTCATCAAAGTCTTCAACCTCCCCGCCAACCGCCGGCTCTTCCACGGCCACCTGCGCGACCTCATCAATACCACCTTCAACCCGGCCTACATGGCCCCGTGGATCACTCACTACGGAGCCAAGTCCGGCAAGGACTTCACCGCCGCCCTCAACTACATCTCCGCCCGGCGCACCTACGTCCTCTCCCAGCTCCCCGCCCCCATCCCGTTCGCCATCTCCACCAACGCCGGCAACGACTTCTCCGCAAACACCTCCGAAATCTCCCTCGAGGGCAATGGCTGGATCGATGTCCGCTCCATCCGCCGCGCTGACACCGGCGCCATCCTCCCCGTCACATGGACCACCGAAAACAAATGGCGTGTCCGCGTCGCTCTCCTCTCCGGCGCTAACACCATCTTTCTCGCAGCCTCCGATCACCAGGGCAACCTCGTCGGCACAGACACCATCAATGTCACCAGCACGCTCACCGCCCCGCGCACCCGCGACTTCCTCCGCATCACCGAACTCAACTATCACCCCGCCCCGCCCTCCGGCCACGAACTCGCCGCCAGCACCGACGAAGACGATTTCGAGTTCATCGAGCTCCGCAACACAGGAACCGAAACACTCAACCTCGCCGGATGCGCCTTCACCGAGGGCGTCGATTTCACCTTCCCCGCCAGTACCACCCTGACCGGCGGCGAGAGCATCGTCCTCGTCCGCAGCATCGCCGCCTTCCAGTCCCGCTACGGCCCAGCCCCGCGCATCGCCGGCCCCTACGGCCCCGCGGACTCCCTCCGCAACCGTGGCGAAACCATCACTCTCCTCGACGCCACCGGCGCACTCATTCAGTCCTTCACATGGAGCGATGCATGGTTCCCGGCCACCGACGGAAACGGCCACTCCATGGTCGTCCGCGACGAATCCGCCCCGCTCAGCGCATGGAACTCCGCCGCCCAGTGGGGCCTCAGTACCGCCCTCGGCGGAACGCCCGCCGTCGCTGACGGCAGCGCCGTCGCATGGGAGTTTGAAGGCTGGAGACAGACTTACTTCAATCCCGCCGAACTCGCCGATCCCCTCATCAGCGGACCCTCCGCCGCCGTTGCCGGTGTCTCCAACGACCAGCGCTACGCCCTCGGCCTCACGCCATCCACTCCCTTCTCCGCCCCACTCACCGCCACCATCTCCGGAAACTCCCTCAGCGTCCACTACACGCGCCGCAGCTATCTCCTCGACGTCCAGTTCACCATCGAAACCTCCTCCAATGCCGACGCATGGTCGCCGCTCACCACCGGCACCACCTCCGTCAGCCACAACGGCGACGGCACCGAAACCGTCACCGTCACCATCCCCTCCCCATTCCCCACCGGCAGCCGCGGGTTCCTGCGGCTCCGCACGACGCTAACTCAGGAACCCTGAACCCCGCGGCGCCCCGCGCCTGGCTCAACCCGCGCCCACTAGCTTCCGCGCTTCCGCCAGCGCCGCATCAAGCGCCGACACATCCTTGCCGCCGCCGCGCGCGAAGTCGGGCTTGCCGCCGCCTTTGCCGCCGACGAGCGGGGCGATGGTGCTGATGATCTTGCCGGCCTGGACTTTGCTTTGGAAGTCTGGCGAGACCGTGGCGATGAGGGCGACATTGCCGCCACCGCTGGAGCCGAGGACGACGACGCCTTTGAAGGTGCCCTTGAGCGCATCGCTGACGGCCATGGCGTAATCCGCATCGGCGTCGCCGAGGTTAGCGACGATACTGTTTCCGGTGGCGGAGGCGATGAGATCCTTGGCCCGGCCGGCGGCCTCGCGCTGCTGCGCGGCCCGAAGGGTCTTTTCGAGGGCTTTGGCGTGTTCCGCGAGGAGTTCGATTTTCTTCTCCAGGTCCGGGAGCGGGCTGCCGATCTTCGCGGCGAGGGCTTTGAGGCGGGCGCTGTCGTGGGCGGCTTGCTCGTAAGCGGTGAGGCCCGCGACGGCTTCAATGCGGCGAATGCCTGCGCCGGTGGCGGCTTCGCCGACGATGCGGAAGAGTCCGATTTCGCCGGTGCCACGGATGTGCGTGCCGCCGCAGAGTTCCATGCTGTAGCCGTCGAGGGCGGTGGCCTTGCCGCCGATCTGGACGACGCGGACCCAATCGCCGTATTTCTCGCCGAAGGCCTGCATGATGTCGGCGCGCTCCCTGATGTGATTATACTTCACTTCCTGCCACGTGACCGGCGCGTTTTCGAGAATGCGTTCGTTCACGAGGCGCTCCACGTCGGCGAGCTGCTGGGGCGTGAGGGCGGCGCTGTTGAAGTCGAAGGTCAACTTCTCGGGACCGACGTAGGAACCCTTCTGCGTGGCGTCCCTGCTGACCACTTCATGCAGCGCCCAGTGCAGCAGGTGGGTCACGCTGTGGTGGCGGGAAATGGCAGCGCGGCGCTCGGGATCGATCTTCGCGGTCACCGTCGCGCCCGGCTGGAGATTCGTGTCAGGGTCCACGAAGTGCAGCCAGGTGTTGCCGGACTTCTGCGTGTTGAGCACGGGAATGATGTCCGCGCCCGCCAGCAGCGTGCCGGTGTCGCCGAGCTGACCGCCCATCTCGGCGTAGAACGGCGAGGCATCGAGCACCACGGCGGCCTTGTCGCCCATGTGCACGACTTCGAGCACCTTCGCTTCGGTCGCGGTGGCGTCGTAGCCCTGGAAGTTCGTGGCCTCCTTCGTTTCGATTTCCGACAGTTTGATGACCGTCTTCTTCTGCGCGGCGCGGGCGCGTTCGCGCTGCTCTTCCATCAGCTTCTCGAAGCCTTCCTTGTCGACCGTCAGCCCGCGCTCGCGGGCCATCAGTTCTGTGAGGTCGAGCGGGAAGCCCTGCTCATCGTAGAGACGGAAGGCGAAGCTGCCGGAAATCCGACCGGGTGAAGGGATCCGTTCCGCTTCCGCCTCAAAGAGGTCAATCCCCTTGTCGAGTGTGCGGTTGAACGCTTCTTCTTCGGTTTTGAGCGTCTGCTTCACGAAGTCCTTCCGCTGCTTGAGTTCCGGGAAGACATCGCCCATGTGGGCGGCGAGAGTGTCGACGAGTTTGTAGAAGAAGGGCTCGGTGAAGCCGAGAGTGCGGCCGTAGCGGACGGCGCGGCGCAGGATGCGGCGCAGGACGTAGTTCCGGTCGCCGTTTCCGGGGACGATGCCGTCGGCGATGGAGAAGCTGAGGGTGCGGATGTGGTCGGCGATGACGCGGAAGGCGACGTCCACTTTCTCCTGCTCGGTTTCGCCGGTGCTGCCGGGTGCCGGGAGAGTGGACATGTATTTCCGGCCGCTCAGCTTTTCGATTTCATCGAAGAGCGGGCGGAAGACATCGGTGTCGTAGTTGGAGATTTTGGCATTTTCGAAATCGGTGAAGTTCTTCGTCCCGTGGATGATGGAGACGACGCGTTCGAAGCCCATGCCGGTGTCGACGTGCTGGGCCGGGAGCGGGACGAACGAGCCATCGGGATTGGCGTTGTATTGAATGAAGACGTTGTTCCAGATTTCAATGACGGCGGGGGTGGGGCCGTTCACGAGTTCGCGGCTGCGCTTCTGTTGCTCGAGGTCGGTATGCACGGGGCCGGGGGTGAGGTCCACGTGGATTTCCGTGCAGGGACCGCAGGGGCCGGTCTCGCCCATCATCCAGAAGTTGTCCTTCTTGTTGCCGTTCACGATGTGGAGCTCGGGATCGAGCCCCACGCTGCGGAACTTGTCGGCCCACAGTTCCCATGCCTCCTGGTCGCGCTCCGCGGGATCGCCGGGGCCTGGCTGGTAGATGCTGGCATAGACGCGCTCCGCGGGGAACTTCCAGACGTCGATGATCAGTTCCCACGCCCACGAGATGGCTTCCTTCTTGAAATAGTCGCCGAAGCTCCAGTTTCCGAGCATCTCGAAGAACGTGTGGTGATAGGTATCGAGGCCGACGTCATCCAAGTCGTTGTGCTTGCCGCCGGCGCGGATGCACTTCTGGGTATCGGCGGCGCGGCCGGGTTTGTAGGGGCATTCGATCTGTCCCAGGAAAATCGGCACGAACTGATTCATGCCCGCATTCGTGAAGAGCAGGTTCGGACTGTCCGGCATGAGGCTGCTGGAGGGCACGATGGTATGCTGCTTCGAGCGGAAGAAATCGAGGAAGCTCTGGCGGATCTGAGCGGCGGTCATCATAGGGAAAAATCGCTGAAGGGTGGGCGTGGGGGACCACGGTCCGGAAATCAGGAGTCGCGAGGCTATCGCGGCCCGCCGGAAAATAAAGCGGCGTTTGGAAGGGCGGCGCGGGCGCGGGCTTGACGCCCGGCGGCGCGGGTTCCACGCTCGCGGTCACCTATGAAGCGCCTGCTTTTCACCACTGCTCTTGCGGCTGCCATGGCCGCCACTGTTTTCATGTCCAGCCACCAAGCTACCGCCGCCAGCGAGGCCACTGCCGCCCCGTACCGCCACGTCGTTCTGTTCAAGTTCAAGGACGACGCTCCCAAAGAGAAGGTCGACGAGGTCGTGAAGGCCTTTGCGGCCCTCAGGACGAAACTCCCGTCCGTCCTTTCCTTCGAACATGGGACCAATGTGAGTCCTGAGGGTCTCGACCAGGGATTCACGCATGTTTTCACCGCAACCTTCAAGGACAAGGCCTCTCTGGAGAATCACTACCTCAAGGAGCCCGCGCACATGGAGTTCGTGGGGCTGCTCAAGCCGGTGCTCGATAAGGTTCTCGTGGTGGACTACTACGCCCACTGAACTCCTTCATTCCGCACTGCGGAAGCAATAGATGACCCCGTCGTCGGCACCCATCACGAGGCGGCCGGCGGCGGGGCAGGGACTGGTCTGCACGGGTTGACCGACCTCGTATTTCCAGAGTTCCTCGCCGTCCTTCGCGTTGACCGCGTAGATGAATCCGTCATCGCTGCCAAAGAGGACGGCGGTTCCGGCGACCACGGGTGAGCTATCAATACGGCCCTTCGCGCGGAAGGCCCATTTTTCGGAGCCGTCCGCGAGACTCAGGCAGTGGAGGCGCTTGCCGCGGTCGCCCGCGAGCACGAGTCCATCCGGGGTGATGGCCGGGGAGGAGAAAAACGGGAAATCGCGGTCCTTGTACGTCCATTTCGGTGATCGGCTGCGGGCATCGATGGCGACGATTTCGTTGCCGTAGTGGCCGAAGACGGCGACTCCGTCGCGGGCAGCGACGGTGCTGGCGATCGGGTTGTTCACCTCCGTTTTGCCGGCTTCCGTGCCGTCCGCCAGTTTCACCGCGTAGAGGAATCCATCGCAGCCGCCGAACATGGTCTGTCCATCGGTGATGCAGGCGCTGCCGTTCACGTAGTTGCCGGTTTCGACGGCCCAGACTTTCGCCCCGGTGGCGGCATCGAGGGCGTAGAGGCGGTTGTCGTACGATCCCACGATGACGAGAGGGGCGGCTCCTTCGCGGTTCCAGAAATTGGC
>JBIICE010000096.1:0-15195 GCA_044239025.1 Verrucomicrobiales bacterium | reverse complement strand
ATGGAGGAAACGGCTATCCACGCGCTGCCCAAAATGGGTACCTCTGCGGCAACTAGGAATTGTCCATGGGTCCGGTGGAGCGTTTATTCACTGCTCAGACTTCATGATGCCATCCGATCGACATCCATCCGACGATGAATTTCCGCTCCCGCAGTATGAGCGGAACCGGGGAGAGATCCTTCTGAACCTATCGCACTATAATCTGTCCTATCTGAACCTGATCTATCAGCTGTTCGACGGAGATCTGGCCATGGTGATCGTGCTCGGGGAAATCTCGCATCATAACACATCCGATCATTTCAATCCGCATGCGCTGGAGAATCCGCGGGTGCGCGAAATCCAGCACGAGCGCGACGACTGGCGCGGGCTGGAAGGCTGCAATGCGCTGTCCATCAGTCATGCCACGGGCATTCCCCGGGAAACCGTGCGCCGGAAGATCGCGGAGCTGAAGCGGCGCGGCTGGCTGGCCGACGACGGCGGCAAGGGGCTCTACCTGACGGCTGCCTGCGTGAAGCACTTCACCGAATCGTCGTCGCGGGACCAGCTGAGGCTCTTTCTGCGGGCATCGCGGGCGATTGAACGGCTCCTGCAGTCCCCGGAGGGCAGCGGTGACAGCGGATCCGAATCACCTGAAGCGCGCCGGAGCCCGCGGAAGCGGAGGGGCGGCAGCAGATCCTGACACCAACCCCAAACCACATCCATATGTCACAGAACCTGCATCAGCTTGTCGATCTCACCGGGCAGACCGCCCTTGTCACCGGAGCCGGAGCCGGCATTGGCCGGGCGATTGCGGAAACCTTTGCCGCGGCGGGAGCTGCGGTCATGGTGACCGACCGTACCCTTGATGGGGCGGAAGGGGTGGCCGCCGGGATCCGTGCGGCGGGGGGCAAGGCGGCGGCGGCAGCCTGCGATGTCACCGATGAAGCCGCCATGACAGCGGCCGTGGAGGCAGCGGTGGCGGCCTTCGGTGGCGTGACGATTCTCGTGAACAATGCGGGCGGTGGCGGGCCGAAGCCATTCGACATGCCGATGGATGACTTCACGTGGGCGTACCGGCTCAATGTGTTCAGCACCTTCCGGCTTTCGCAGCTCTGCGTGCCGCATATGGAAAAGGCGGGCGGCGGAGCGATTCTCAACATCAGTTCGATGGCCGGCGAGAACAAGAACCAGCGCATGTCGTCGTATGGATCCTCGAAGGCGGCCGTGAATCATCTCACGCGCAATCTCGCCTTCGATCTGGGGCCGAAGCATATCCGGGTCAATGCGATCGCGCCGGGAGCCATCCGGACCGACGCCCTCGCTTCCGTGCTCAATCCTGAAATCGAGAAGGCGATGCTCCGTCACACGCCGCTCGGACGTCTGGGTCTGCCTTCGGACATCGCCCATGCCGCCCTTTTTCTGTGCGGTCCGGCGTCCGTCTGGGTGAGCGGGCAGATTCTGACGGTGAGCGGCGGCGGGGTGCAGGAACTCGACTGAGCGCTCCGGCCACGGCGTCAGCGGATCACCATCACAACAAACCACAACTTTATTTCATTATTATGCCCCACAATCCTTATGAGCGTCTTGTTTCTCCCTTCCAGCTGGAAGGTTATACCGTCATCATCACCGGAGCCGGTGGAGCCATTGGCGGAGCGACCGCCGAGGTCCTTGCGGCGGCGGGTGCCGACGTAGTCATTTCCGATCTGAATCTGGAAACGGCGCAGACCGTGGCGGACAAGGTAAAGCGGTCCACGGGCCGGGAGGCTCTTGCGGTCCGCACCGATGTGACCAGCGAGGCCGAGCAGCAGGCGCTCGTGGATGCGACGCTGGCCCGCTTTGGAAAGATCACGGCGCTCATCAACAACGTGGGCTGGGGAGAATACACGCCCCTGTGGGAAGTGAGCATGGAATACATGGTGAAGAGCTATGTGCTCAATACCGTGAGTGCCTATAATCTTACCAAACTCTGTCTTCCACATCTCAGGAAGCAGGAGAATGCCTCGGTGACCTTTTCGGGCTCGGCGGTTGGCACGACGCCGTCGCCGGAGTTCATTTCGTACAGCAATGCGAAGGCGGCGCTGCTGCACATGTCGAGGAGCATTGCGGCCATGAGCGGACCGTACCTGCGGTCGAATTCGATTGTGATCGGATCGGTGGACAATGGGGAAGCGACGCTCAAGGCGGGCTACGATCCGGAGATGCTGAAGCGGCTGGCTGATGCCATGGTGATGAAGCGGCGGGGGGCACCGTACGACATTGCCTATGCGTTCCAGTTCCTGATTTCTCCGGCGGCCTCGTGGATCACGGGCGTGCAGCTGGAGGTCGACGGCGGAGGCAGCTACAAGAGCAAGATGCCCACCGAGGATCGATGAACCGGATTCGTTTCCGTTTCCTGCTCGGCTGCGGAGCGGCGGCCTGCCTCGTGGGCGGGTCGGCCGCTGCTGCGGCTGAGTCATCGGCTTCTCCAGAGCGTTCGGCTGCGTCGGATCAGCCTGTGCCAGGGTTGGTGCGGACCCCATTGCCGGAGGATCAGAGCGAAGGTCTGACGATATCGCGGGTGTTTTATGATCTGCGGGGGCGGGCGGGCATTACCGGGGGCGATGCCGAGGCACGGCGGCAGCTTGAGCAGGCGGCGGCGGTGAGGGCAGGCGACAGTTTCACGGTGGCGGCGGCTTCCCTTGCTCTGCAGAAGGTGCAGGCTCTTGGATTTGTGCGTTCGGCCAGCTGGAGGATCTATGAATCCGAGCTGCCAGGCTATGTGGTGCTGGTTTTCTCGGTGGAATTCGGGAGCCGGGACGGGGCGGTGGCGGGCGGGATGCTGAGCGGGCGTGGTTCCGATTTTCCAGTGCTGTACCGGGATGAAGCGACTCTGCTGCGGCTGCAGCTGGATGGGGGATTTGGTTTCTACCATGACAGCGTGCCGTGGTTCGGGGATACGGCGCGCTTCACGGCGCGGAGTCCGATCGCGGCTTCACCCGCACGGGGATCCGGGGCCACGTGGGGTGAGGCGAGTGCCGAATACGGCCTGTCCGGCATCCGGCGGCTGGGGCGGACACCGTTCTGGCTTTATGGCTCGGGTACCTTCCTGACGTCGGCCTCCGCCGGGCAGGATCTTTTCCGCGACGATGCCCGCGAAATGACAAGGCTCGAGGACCTTTACGCCGGTTTCGTGGTGGGCAGTCCGGAATCGTCGTGGAGCGCCAGCCTGTCGGCCGGACGTCAGAACTGGCAGCTGCACGATGGCTTTCTGTTTTCCCGTTTTGCCGCGGGGGCCAATGCGGGTCCGTATCCGGCGCTCTATCTCAATCCGCGCACGGCCTATGAAATGACCGTGCTGGGAAAGATTGCGTGGCACGATCTCCGGCTCGAGGGATTCTACCTCGATCCTGCGGAGTTGGATTTCGTGGACAGCGGGACGAAGTATACGGGGGTGCATCTGGCCTATGCGCAGCCCCGGGGGCTGGAGGCTGCGGTGCTTTGGTACCGGGTTCCGGAATCGTCGACGCAGCTGCGTTCCGCGGCGGGAGCGGCGGTCCCGCGGGAGGGCATGCGGACCCTCGATCTGCGCCTTGGGCATCAATCCCTTTTCGGGATCGACGGACTCGAACTCTTCGGGGAGCACGCATGGCAGAGGCATGACGAGGCCGACTGGGAAGCGCGGGCATGGTACGTGCGGGGCGGCTACACCTTCCGGTCGCTGCCATGGAAGCCGAACCTGAGTTACCGCTATGCGAGCTTCAGCGGAGACGACCCCGCCACGGATACCTATGAAGGATTCGATGCCCAGCTATCCAGTGGTCTCGATACCTGGGTGCAGGGAGTCAATGCCAAGAAGACCGTCACCAACACGAATCTGAACAGCCACCGAGTCAGGCTCGGCCTTGCCGCGTCGCCGCGCCTTTCGTTTACCTTCGACTGGTGGGTGCTGCGGGCGGCCGCAGGAAGCGGTCCCCACGATTACGGACAGGAAGTCGATCTGGGGATCCGGTGGTCGATTGCGCGGAATCTCTTCTTCCTTGGGGTGGCCGGAATCGCCATTCCTGGCGATCGTCTGGAGTCCCAGTCGGGCCGGGAACTCGATACCTGGACGACGGCGCAGGCCTCCCTTTTCTGGAACTTCTGACCCCCGGCTTGCGATGACACCACCTGAGATTCCCTTCCGTCAGCTTTTTGTGCTGCTGTTCATGATGACCGGTCCCCTGCGGGTCGTGCCGGCCTTTGCTGGCATGGCGCGCCATCTGCCGGCTGCCGAGCGTGCAGCGGCAGCGGCCAGGGCTGTGCGCATTGCCATCGCGGCGGTGCTGCTCGCCATTTTTCTCGGTCGGCTCATCATGAAATCGTGGGGGGCCTCGCCGCAGGCGGTGGCGGCCGCTTCCGGTCTGCTGCTCGCGCTGGCTTCGCTGCAGGGAATTCTTGGAAAGCCCGACCAGAGCGAGCCCGCGTCCGAGGCCGACGGCATTGCCATGTCGCCCCTGGCGTTTCCGACCATGGTTCCGCCGTTTGCGGTGGGTGTGCTGATTCTGTTTGCCTCCTTTGCTCAGGGCACGGATCAATTGCTGACGATGGCTGGGCTGGCCGCGGGCATGCTCCTGCTCGACTGGCTGGGGATGCGGCATGCCGACGGGATTCTGGCCGTCCTGCGTCCGCCCGTGCTGCGCGTGCTGGGTTCCGTGTTCGGTGTGCTGCAGCTGTCGCTCGGCCTCGAAATGATCCGCTTTGCGCTGCGCGACTGAAGCAGCCGGTGCCGGGCCGTTTCCCCGGACCGCCCTCGTGCTGCCGCAAAAGGCAACGCCCGCCGGGTCGGTCCCGGCGGGCGTCGTTCAGGGTTGGACTCAGGGATGCCGTGGGCTTACTGACCGCCGGGAGGGCGGCCAGGACCGCGTCCACCGGGGCCACGGCCGCCTTGACCACCGGCACCGGGTCCACCGGGGCCGCGTCCACCTTGTCCGCCGGCTCCAGGTCCACCGGGGCCGCGTCCACCTGGGCGTGGCAGCTTCAGGGTGCCATCTTCCATGGCTTTGACGGCGGCAGCCTGTTCCGTTTCATTGAGGGAGCCATCCTTGTCCGTGTCGTACGGCGCGAGGGCTTCGTAGAGCTTCGCGGCTCCGGCAGCGATCATTTTGCCGGGTGGCTTGCCTTCCGGAGCACCTTCCGGGGCGCCTTCCTTTCCGCCGGGTGGGCGGCCGGGACGGCCTCCGGGAGGTCCCATTTCGAGGGAACCGTCATCGATGGCCGCGGCGACTTTTTCGAGTTCAGCGGTTTCCAGTTTGCCATTCTTGTCGGCGTCGAAGGCGGCGAGGGCAGCGTAGCGTGTGCTGAGCTGGGCAATGGCTTCGGCGGGTGGTGGGCCCTGGGGACGGCGGCCGCCGGGTCCACCGGGTCCACGGCCGCCGGGTCCTTCAGGAGCCTGGGCTTGGGCCGTGGCCATGGTCAGACCAGTGAGGGCCAGCGAGAGAATGAGCTGTGTTTTCATGGATTGGTGTTTTCTGTTTCGCGTTGAAACAGCGGAATCATTCCGCTGATGGTGTCATCATGCCATGGAACCGGGAATGCGCGCATGGATTGAGACCAGTGGCGGCATTGATGGGACGAAACGGGTAGAGCGCGTGGTGAAGTTGGATTTCCCCGTGCGGTGCACCGTTCCGGGATGTAGCAACGGAGATGGACTTTGACTGGACAGCACTGGATGCCCTGCGGAACACCTACCTTGATGGCACGGCAGGCGCGGCCGACTACTGGGGCAGCGACGAACTGCTGGCGGCGTACGACGCGACTTTTGCCCGGCGCATTGCGTGGAAATGGTCGTGGGTTTTCCGCGAACTGTCACGCCGCGGCTGGCAGCCACCTCGGGGGGTGACCGTGGTGGATTTCGGCTGCGGGACCGGGGTGGCCGTACGTGAAGCCCTCTCTCACTGGGGAACCGACGTGACCCGCCGGGTCGTTCTCAAGGATCGGTCGCACAAGGCGCTCCGCTTTGCCGAGGCCTGCGTGCGGCGGGAATTTCCCGGCGTGGCGGTGGAAACCGGTGGATCGCCGGACGGCGGCCTGCTGCTCGCCAGTCATGTCCTCACGGAACTCGATGCCGTCGGCGAGGCGAATCTCCTCGCCGCTGTGCGGGAGTCCGGCTGTGCGATTCTGGTCGAGCCGGGGACGAGTGAAGCGAGCCGGCGGCTGGGTCGGCTGAGGGAGGCGCTGCGTGGGGAATTCGGCGTGGTGGCTCCCTGCACGCACAGTGAGAGCTGCGGCATGCTCAAGGCGGAGCACGAACGCGACTGGTGTCATTTCCATGCGACTCCGCCGCGGGAGATCTTCATGGATGGGGATTGGATGGCATTCGGAAAGATCATGGGCATCGACCTGCGGTCCCTGCCGCTCAGTTTTCTGGTGGTCGACCGCAGGAACGTGGCTGCGTTGCCCGAGGGAACCGTGCGCGTGACGGGGCATCCACGCTTCTACAAGGCACATGCGCTCCTCCCGGGCTGCCATGCCGATGGCGTGCACGACCGGCGGTTCTCCAAGCGGACCGATGGCGCACTGTTCCGGGCCATGGAAAAGGGCCGGGTGCCGTCGCTGCAGCGCTGGACGCTGGATGGTTCCGAAATCCGGGCGGTCGATCCGGTTGACCTCAGCGGAGCTGAATCTCCGGCTGTTCCAGACTGAAATTGAGCTGCAGCGGGACAGTCTGCCAGTTGGGAGAAGCAAGGTCGGTCATGGGGATGACCCAGACGACCGCTCTGGTGGAGGCGAGCGGGTTGCGTCCGGCCGTGCGTTCGCGCATGATGCGGAGGCGCGGGGCATTGCGTCCGTCGCCGGGGGCCGAGAGGACATCGGGAATGCCGCCGAGAGTGGCGGCGAGGTGGTCGGCCAGACTTGAGAAGGCTCCGCTGCTGCCGATGGGGTTGCCGTTTTCCCGCCACGAAAGCACCGCCGAGCTGTCGCCCATGAGGAGTAGATTGCTGCCGCTCGTGCTGAAGGAAACCGAGCGGACCTTGTCACCTTCGATGCGGCCGACATTCATGACCGGGAGCGATTCCGCTTTCGGCGCGGGCGTCGTGCCCGATGCGAGGCTGCCGAGAAAGCTCAGCTGGGCGGGTTCGCGCGTGATTCCTTCCACGGAGCCGGCGAGCCGGGAGGCACCCGACTGGAGGACGGCCTTCGCGATGGAGGCGGCGGCGAGCTGAGCACCGTGGGGCGACCATGTGCTGCTGGTCATGGTGTACGGCTCGGGTCCCCCGCTGCGGCGGTCCTCGAGGAAAACCGGAAGGAGATCGACCGTGCGGATGTTGCGTGATTCGAGCGACTGGAGGGCAGCGGTCCAGTGGCCATCGAGTCGGGGGACGGACTTGCGTTTGCCGGGGAGTTTGGTGGTGCGGGCGACCTTATCCGGGTAGACCAGCGTTTTGGGGGGCACCGGGACGACGATGAGGTCGCAGTCCATGCTGCGGAGCTGGGCCGCGTAGTCGGCGATGCTGCCGAGGGCTGGGGCGGTGTTCCCCGAGCGCGCCACCGCCGAGAGTTCCGCTGCCGAGAAGAGCCAGCCATCGCGACCCTGGACCGTGCCGCCGGGTTGCGCGAGGGTGGCGCATTCGGCGAGGAAGGCCGTTTCCGCAGCACTGCGCCGGGCGGCGTCCTTTTCCGTCGGTCCACTCTCCTTTTTGCCGCCGAAGAGCCGGCCGAAGAAACCGGACTTCTTTTCCGGCACTGCAGCGTCCGCGGTGGCCGCCGCAGTATTCTCCTTCGTTCCGCTGGAACGGCAGGAAGGCAGGCTGGCAGCAAGCGGCAGCAGGAGGAAACAGGACGCAGGCAAAGACGGCAGCTTCATGGTCGTAAGGGAAATGGCGGAAACGGTCACTTGGCGGCAGGCTTGTCCTGCTCCTGAAGCTTTTCGAGTTTCTTCTCGAGTTCCTCGGTCTTGCGCTGGAGGGCTTCTACCTTCTTCCATGCCTCGAGGTTCTGGGCCTGCGGAGCGGCTTTGGCCTGAAGCGCCGCAAGGGCGGCGTCCGCAGCCGAAGCAGTCGCATGGTCGTTCTTCACACCGGCGGCGGCGCGGAGCACGGGAACCGAGCGGAGGTCGCCGAGGGTGCCGAGGGCCCGGGCGGCGGCGGCCGCCACTCCGCGGCGTGGGCTGCGCAGAAACTCGGCGAGGAAGGGCTGGACAGCGGTGTCCTTGGATTCCCGGGACAGACTGGCGATGGCTTCGAGAGCCGCGCCGAGGTCATTCGATTCGAAAGAACCGGCCTGCGTGCGGACGAGTTCGGTGATGGCCGGTGCCGCATCCGTGCGTTCCTGGGATTTGAGGGCTGCGATGGCCGCCGCCGCCACCATGTTATGGTAGGAAGGAGTGGTCAGGAACGGCAGCAGTTCCTGGGTTGGCCATGCGGCGAAGCTGCGGACGATGGCAGAGAGAACGACGGGATTTTTCTCCTGCGGTGCGAGGGCCGCGAGGGCGGCGGCTGTTTCCGGGTGCCAGTTGTCGGCGAGCGCGTCGACCACCGCGCGGCGCACCCGTTCGTCGGAAATGCCCGTGGCTCCCGCAAGCGCCTTGCGCGACTCAGCGGTTCCGGCGCGGCCGAGACCGCGGGCCGCTTCGGCGCGGAGGGCATGGTGGCCGTCCTCCATGAGAGTGGCCGCAAGCAGGGAGACGGCTTCCGCATCGCGGCGCTTGCCGAACGCTTCGATGGCGCGGAGCCGCCCCATGAAATCGCTCTGGAGCTGGCGTTTAAGCATGTCGCCCGGCGGGTTGAACTCCAGTTTGGCAAGCACAGTGAGGTCCGGATCGATGCGCACGAGGTCCGGCTGCGATGGCAGGCTGAAGGAGAAGTCTTCCTCCGCCTTGCTGACAGTGACCGTGAAGTCGCGGGCGTCATCCTTGCCCTCGGCACCCGGCAGGTGGAAGCGGACCGGAAGCGGGAAGCGGAAGAGCGGGACTTTCTCGTCGACTTTCTGCGTCTGACGGACCGTGAGCTTTGCGAGTTTCGCGGCCTGGTCCCATGCGTACTCCACCTTGAGGTCCGGGGCTCCGCCGTGGTGGACCCATTGGTCGAAGAACTGGTCGAAGGAGCGGCCGCTGACTGCTTCGAAGACCTCCTGAAGGTCGTCGGTCGTGACGATGCCATTGCGGT
This sequence comes from Verrucomicrobiales bacterium, assembly GCA_044239025.1. Classification (GTDB taxonomy): domain Bacteria; phylum Verrucomicrobiota; class Verrucomicrobiia; order Verrucomicrobiales; family V1-33; genus V1-33. The sequence continues at coordinate 6,094 of JBIICE010000096.1, read as the reverse complement.
GGGTTTCGATGTAGCGGCGGATGGCCGTCCGGTAGAGGTCCGGTCCGAGCTGCGAGCGGAGCATGTGGAGGACCCAGGCACCCTTCGGGTAGGCGCGGCTGTCGAACTGCTCCATCGGCTGGAGGTAATCGCGCCAGACGATCGGGCGGGTGTCGTTCGAATTGAGGACGCGCTGGGCTTCGCGCCAGAGGCTCAGCAGGAAGCCTTCGCGTCCGTGGCGCTGTTCCTCGTAGAGCACCGTGTAATAGCTCGCGAAGCCCTCATTGAGCCAGAGATGCGACCAGTCGCGGCAGGTGATGAGATCGCCGAACCACTGGTGGGCCGTTTCGTGGGCGTCGAGGCGGTGGAGTGTATCGAGTTCGCCGACCGCGGCGGGGAAGAGCGCGCTGGCGGCATTGAAGGTGCAGCTGGTATTCTCCATCCCGCCGGCGAGGAAATCGTGGCAGTAGACCTGGTAGTACTTGTCCCATGGGAAGGGCGTACCCGTTTCCTTCTGGAAGAATTCGATGATCCTGGCGGTGTCGCGGAAAGCGAGTTCCGCCTGATCCTTTTCCGAGGGTGGCACGAACAGGGCCAACGGCAGATCGCCAGTCTTGCTCTCGAGCTTGTGGAAATGGCCCGCGGCGAGTGCGATGAGGTAATTGACGTGCGGCTTGTCCTGCTTCCAGCGCCATGCCGTCAGTCCCGCGGCATCCTTTTCCTTCGATAGCAGCATGCCATTGGAAATGGTTTCCATGCCTTCCGGGACGTGGCAGGTGACTTCTGTCGTGAAGCGTTCGTTCGGGTAGTCGTAGCAGGGGAACCAGAAGCGGTGGTTTTCCGCTTCGCCCTGCGTCCACAGCTGGGTATCCCCCGCCGGGTATCCCATTTCGGGAGTCCGGAAATAGATCCCGTGGGCCGGTTCGCCATGGTAGCGGACGCTCACGGCCACGCGGGTGCCCGCCGGAACCGGTTCCGCGAATTCAAGCACCAGCTTGTCCTGCGTGGTGCGGTGCGCGGCAATCTTCGTTCCCGCCGAGCCGACGGCATCGATCACGAGGTCGACGCAGTCGAGTTCCAGCCGCGGGAGGGCCTGGGCAATGGGCTGGAAGGAAATGGTGACCTCGCCACGGATGCTGCGGGCCTTGAAGTCCGGGGTCACGTCGATGGCGAGATGGTCAATGTCGACGAGCCGGTCGCGGGCGTACTTGCGCCCGGGTTTGCCATCGCCGCCGAAATCCGGCCAGAGCAATTGCTTGCCGCAGTGGCCGAGGCTGTCCTGGATTTCCTCGGCGTGGAGCGGGAGGCAGGCGAGGAGCGGGATGGAAAAGCGGAGGAAGTTCATGATGTGGCAGGTGCTGTCGTAGCGCAGAGCCGGACAATGTGCAAAAAAAGAGCGGCTGGACTGTCACAGGACAATCCAGCCGCCTCCGGATGCTTGCTGAAGGCTCAGCAGGTCGGGCTCACTTGGCCGGCTGCACGTAGCCACCCGTAGTGGTGGGCACGGACGTGGCGGTCGAAGGCTTGCTGCCGGAGCAGGCGCTGAGAGCGGCGGCGACGAGGCCGAGAACGATCACTTTGGCGAACTTCATATTAGGGATGGTATCGTCAGATTTGGGTGAGGGAAAACAGCGGCCCGGCGACGGATTCTCCGGGCGCTCCCCCACGGCAGAGTGACATTGTACCCCCTTCATGCAACAGAAAACCTCGCATTAGGGGAACATCAGGGGAGGTTAAAAACGGTGTCACGGCGCGTTCTTCCAGCGGGCCCGGTAGAAGCGGGCCGGAGCCGTGCGGCCGAGGGGAACGCTGAGGGTGGGGGCATTGAGGAAGTGCGTGCTGTCGGTGGTCCACGTGTTGAGGTTTGCGGAGCTTTCGATGGAATAGATGCGGCCCGGGGCATCCGGGAGGGTGAGCGTGAAGCCATTGGGTCCCACTGGGGAGAGCGAGAGAATGGGGGGTGCCGTGGGGGGCGAATTGACGAGGCCGCCGGGCGTGAGGGAACTGATCGAGAGTTCGAGGTCGAAGCCGACATCGCTGCTGGTGGCACTGTTCTGCCGGATTTCGGCCGCGAGGACATTGCTGCCTTGCTGGAGTGCGCCGGGCGGAAGAGGAACGGTGAGCCACGTCTGTTCGGCCGCTCCTCCGATGGACGTGAGGGCAAGGTCGGCCGGGCCGGGATTGGCGGGCAGGTTATCCAGCCAGATCCGGTTCCCGTTGAGGTAGAGCTGAATGCCATCGTCGCGGATCACGCGGAGCTGGACGGCCGAAATGGGCACGCCCGGCGGTACGGTGAACGTGCGGCGGAACCAGTAGATGGGAAAACCCGGAGTGACGCTCGTGGTTTCACCGTCGCCGCCGAAGCCGAAGCGGGAGCGACCCGATTTCCACGCGCTGTCGTTGAAGGAGGCGTTGGTCCACGTGGCGGCTGGAGCCGTGCCCGTATCGAGGAATTTCCAGTCCGCACCCGACCAGATGAGACGGTCCGTGGCGGTCGGCGAGACCACGCTGATGGGAACGGCGGGCGTGGTCAAGGTGGCACCCGAAGCCAACTGGACGCGGGCGCTGAGCGCGTAGCTGCCTTTGAGCGCGCTGGGCCAGAGGAAGGACCACGGGGCGCTGGTGACCTCCCCAATGGCCGCGCTTCCCGCAAAATAACTGACGCGCTGGATCGGAGCCGGCAGATTGGCCGAAGCGATGCCGGCCGCGAGCGGGGCATCCGAGTGCATCGCCTGACCACCCGCGGGGGATGTCAGCCAGACAGCCGGACCAGTTGGTGCGGGTGCCTTCAGTCCTGTGAGTTCGAGGTCGAAGCTGAGGTCACTGCTGCCGATGGCATTCTGGTGCACTTCTGCGGTCAGCTGGTTCTCGCCGGCCCGCAGGGACGTGGTGGGAATGATGATTTCGACGGGCGTCGCTTCATCGGCGGGAGCACTCGTCGCGAGGGTCGAGAAGCCGAGCGTGCCCACCGGAAGGTTATTGCGGAGGACTTCCGTCCGGTTGATCTGGATGGACACACCGTCGTCGCGGATCACCCGCAGGCGGAGGGCATCGAAGGCGGCCGGATTGGCGACCGTGAATTTCTTCCGGAAGTAGACCGTGGGCGGCTTGGCGGCGGCATCACTGAAGAGGAGCGGCGTGACCTCGCCATCACCGCCGTAGCCGAAGCGGCCCGGGGCTTCCGGCCAGCTGGAATCATCGAAACTCGTGCGTCCCGGCCAGTTCGGGCCGGGATCCGAGCCATCATCGAGATACTTCCAGCGGTCGCCCCACTTCACGATGGTGGTTGCCTCGGCCGGATGGCGGATGGCGATGGCCACCGGGTTGCTGGTGAATTGTCCGGCGGCCGAATCCGTGGCGGTCGCGATGACGCTGTAGTTTCCGGGCGTGGCATTGTTCCAGGCGAAGGCGAAGGGCCATGCGGTCGCTTCCCCGATCTTCGTGCCGTTGGCGGAGAATTCGACCCGTGCGACCGAGAGCGCTGCGCCCGGCAGTACTTCCGTGGTGAAAGTGGGGATGCCGGGCAGCACCACAGCGGGGGGAGCGGCGAGCGTGATCCCGCGGGGCCGGGGCGAGGGGCTGTCGGCCTCGAGCGCGAGATCAAAACTGGCGTCCGAGCTGTTGGCGGAATCCTGGAAGAGTTCCACCGCGATGGTATTGAGGCCCGGGCGCAGCAGGGCGGCATCAAGCGGGGCCATGTGCCAGCCGTTCTCGTCAGGTCCCGCTCCCTGTGCCGTGCCATCGGTGCGGAAATTGTGGCGGAAGGCAAGGGTGCCATTCAGATAGACATCCGCGGCATCATCCCGCACGATCCGGCAGAGCAGACCGCGCAGCGCCGCGGGATCGGCCACCGCAAAAGAGCGGCGGAACTGTGTGCGCAGAAAGCGGGTGCCGGAAGGACTGATGTTCGTGGCTTCGTCGCCCTCGCCGTAGCCAAGCTGGGCCGGACCGCTGGACCATGTGGCATCATTGAATTCCGGACTGGTCCAGCCGGTCGGGGCGGCCGTCGACGAGGCCCGCCATTTCCAGACACTGCCCGGAGCGATGAACTGATCCGGCGGCGGAGCCACCGTGACATTGACGGTGGGCGCAGTGAGCGGACTGCCGAGGCTGAACGTGGCCACTGCATGCAACCGGTGCGGCCCGGGCACGGGATTGGTCCATTCAAAGGTGTACGGCGCGCTCGTGTCCTCTCCGGCGCGGAGACCATCGAGGAAGAATTCCACCTTCGTGACCGTGGCGGTGCGGGCGCGGGCATCCGCAGAGATGGTGAACGGACGACCGGGAGCGATGCGGTCGCCCTCCGCGGGAGCCGTCAGGTAATGGGCCTGGGCACCGGGAGTCGGCGCGTCCTGAATGCCCAGCAGTTCCCCATCGAAGGCAAGGTCGCTGCTGGTCGGCTCGACCTGGTGCACTTCCGCGCAGAGCCAGTTGTCGCCTGCCACGAGCAGAGTCGGACTGATGCCGTTCTGCTGCTGATAGGTACCCGGTTCCGTGGAATCGGCTGCGGTGGTGCCAGAGGTGATGTTGTTCTCCGTGACCGTCGAGGCGAAGTTGTCGCTGTAGATGCGCGTGCCGTTCAGGTAGACCATGATGGCGTCGTCCCGCTGGCAGAGCAGCCGCAGTTCCCGGAAGGCGGACGGATTGGCGACGGTGAATTTCCGCCGGAAGTACGCGGTGATCCGCTTGTTCTGGGCATCGGGACCGTAGCTGATGACGGTGCCTTCCCCGCCGTTGCCGTAGCCGAGGAGAGCCCTGCCTTCCGGCCACGCCGTATCGTTGTAGGAACGGGCCCGCCACGCGGTGCCGAGATCGTTGCCGGTATCGTTGTACTTCCAGAGCGTGAGCCGCGGCACAAGCGGGGTCACGGTCTCCGGACTGGTATCGGTCAGGGAAAAATCGGCGCCCGTGGTGCTGGCGGTCCAGTTGGTGGTGCTGCTGAACGTCCGCGAGAAGACAAGGCGGTTTTCGACGACATCCATGGCATCGATTCTCCGCACGCCGGCGGGAACCCGGCAGAGCTGATAAGCGCCATCGCTGTCGCTCCATGCATAAAGTCCCCCTTCGGTGGAGACGCGGATGCCGGACAAGGGCAGACTGTCCGCATCGACCACGCGTCCGGAAACGCGCAGCTGCCCGGACGGCAGCGTTCCGGATTTCTGGACGACCGTACGACGCCATGTGCCACCGCGGCGGTCACTCACGACACAATGCACCGCGTACTCACCGTCACTGCTGAACGATTTCGTCTGCTGCGGACGGTTGTCCCATGAATGACTGCCATCGCCGAAATCCCAGTAATAAGCGAGGGCATCGCCATCGGGATCGCTGGCCTCCACGGTCCATGTGCATTCCGCTCCGGAGGCCGCGTGCGCATGGTGCTGGATGAGCCGCGCCACCGGTGGCCGGTTGGACGTGGTCGGAAGTCCGACCGCTACGTCCATCGCCTTGGGGAACGAGCCCGGCACCTGACCAAGCGGGGTCACAAAGACTCCGCCGCTCCGGTCGCTGAAGGTCATGCCCACGGGCAGTGTGATGCCGCTCTGTTTCGGCAGCGCATCCGTGCGGTAGCTCTGCTTGCCGTCCTTGTTGGCGAAGTGAAGGACGAGTCCATTCTCGTACTCCGTGCCGCTCAGGGTGTCGCGGAAATCGAACCAGTAGTCCTGACTGGAACTGCGGCTGACCCTGAGGGCGCGGTAGCCATTGGCATTGCGGGGTTCATCGCTGACATGCAGCCGGTAGACGCCAGCTGTGGTGATGCGGGCGGCTTCCCCTTGAGGAATCCAGTCGAGCGACGCCTTGTGGCTGGAGGTGTAGTGCATGCCGTCGCCGCCGCTGCCCATGGGGTCGTGGTCGTTACCGTATTCGACATTCGATCCATCGCCGACGATGCTGTTGTCCCCGGTGTCCCAGCGGTGGGCATGCGGCAGACCGAGATTGTGGCCGAATTCATGCACGAAGACCGCCAGTCCGTAGTAGCCATTGGCAATATGGATGCCCACGCCGCCTACGTAGGCCAGGCCCGCGTATCCGGCGGAAGGGCGACCACCCGTGAAGACGGCCGAAAAGGCATAATCCGACAGCGTGAAGCCCGCGGCTGCCGCGGCATTGCGGG
>JBIICE010000308.1:0-3829 GCA_044239025.1 Verrucomicrobiales bacterium | reverse complement strand
CAAGAAATCCGCCGACGCGCTCCACCCTGACAGCATTCACCGTGCGGGCCTCCCGCCGGAACTGTGCGTAGACATCGCTCACCGCGAACTCGGCCATCGGTGGCGTGAATCCATACTGCGCATCCAACCGCTGCACCAGACCATCAATACCCACGGCCATCGGAATCACCGCGTACAGATTCTCCTTGGCGTCCAGTACCGAAAGATTCGCCCCGTCAGCCACAAATCGCCGTGTCCCGCGGCGGCTCACCGAGGTAGCCGCAATGCGCGCCGGACGCTGCACCGCGACCGAAACCTTCGCCTTGGAAGCGGCGTCGCGTCCCTCGAGGAGCGCGGCATCAATCTCGCGGACCGCCTCGAAACGCAGGCTCTGCGCCGCCGACAGCTTGTCGCACATCGCCCGCAGAATGGCGTCGCCATCAGGCTCACCAGCCGACGCCAGCGACAGGGAACAGGCACAGGCCAAAAGGGCCGCCGGGAAGGGTGGAAGGGAACGCATCATGAGAGGAAAACAGTGATTGAATCGGTTGGGTGGAACGCCATCGGGGCGGCACACGCCCCCGGCAACCCCTCCTAACATCGGACCGACTGCTGCCAAGGGCGTTTCTCGGATACCCGTCGCCGCCCGATGGAAAAAAACCGATGCCGGGTGAAGCTTCGGCATGCGCCTGACCCTGACCGACCTCCACCTGCCGCTGCGCCACCCCTTCACGATTACCCATGGCACCACCACGGTGCAGCACAATGTCCTCGTTTCGCTCAGCGACGGAACCCACACGGGCTACGGTGAAGCCGCCCCTTCGCGCGCGTACCACCTCAACCCAGCCAACATCCGCGCAGCCCTCGAATCGGTCCGGCCCCTCCTCGCCCGCCGCGAACTCACCAACCCATCGGATCTGTGGGATGAGCTCCATCCCCTGCTCGCGGACAACCGTTTCGCTCTCTGCGCGCTCGACGAAGCCGCCCACGACCTCTGGGGCAAGCAGGCCAGTCGTCCGGTCTGGGATCTCTGGGGCCTCCAGCTCAAAAACCTCCCCCCCAGCAACTACACCATCGGCATCGACACCATCCCGCGCATGGTCGCCAAGCTGCAGGAGTTCGCCGGATGGCCAATCTACAAAATCAAGCTCGGCACTCCGGACGATCCCGCCATCGTGCGTGAACTGCGCCGCCATACCGACGCGGTCTTCCGGGTCGATGCCAATACCGCATGGACCGTGGCCCAGACTCTCGCCTTCGCCCCGGAAATGAAGGATCTCGGTGTCGAATTCATCGAACAACCGCTGCCGCGCGACGACTGGGCCGGCATGCAGCAACTCAAGGGACGCTGCTGCCTTCCCCTCATGGCCGACGAAAGCTGTCAGACGGAAGACGATGTGGCCCGCTGCGCCGCATCCTTCGATGGCATCAATATAAAGCTCACCAAGGCCGGAGGCATGACTCCGGCACGGCGCATGATCGCCCACGCAAGGACTCTCGGCCTGAAGGTCATGGTCGGCTGCATGAACGAAAGCACGGTTGGCATCTCCGCGATCGGCCAGCTGCTGCCGCTGCTCGACTATGTGGACATGGATGGAGCCGTCCTCATCGCCACGGACATCGCCGACGGGGTGAAGCTCGACCACGGCTTGGCCCGCTTCCCGCACACCCCCGGCAATGGGATCACCCTCTGGCCTGGTGTGCAGCAGGACCGATGAGGGCCCGCCTCAGGAGCCCAGGCATGGCGGTTGCCCCGGAGCTTGCGCGTCAGACGAGCGGATTCCGTGGGGCGGTCACCGCAGGGTCGCCTTGATCCGGACAAAGCGGCGCTGGTTCACGCTGATCGGATCCGGCGTGCGCCAGGTACTCGTGTAGCGGCCGGAGCCCGCCGGGATGCGGGACACTGGAATCATCCCTCCACTCCAGGCAGCAAGACCATCCGACTGCTGCGGCTCGATGAGCACGTCCTCGGCGGCGGCATGCGTCACGGAAACCGTGAGATGGCCATCGGGTGCCACCGCGGCGGACAATGCCGCAGGACTGCTCTGCCCGGGATCGGTCCCGAGTACGTATTCCAGCAGTGCTCCGGCCCCGTCACCATCCGCGTCCGCTGCGGGATCGGTCACGCCGTACTGAGCCGCCCAAGCCAGCCATGCGGAGGTCCCCGGAGTTCCGCCGGTGGCAGCACTGGTGGTCCAGTTTTCCGGAAGTCCGTGATCCGGATTGGCTGACGGTGCCACCAGCACGAGCGACGGTCCCTGGCCGTCGGCTTCCTCCGGCCATGGCGGATTGTCGTCATAGGCAAAGTCGCGGATCACACTGCCATCCGCTGCATTGAGCACCAGCTGTTCGCCCTGATTGGAAAGGGATCCGCTGTAGGCCCCCAGCACCCTCGCGCCCGCAAAGGTGGCCCCGTAGCGGGCCGCGAAAGCAGCAGGGTTGCGCACAAGCACAACCCGCTCGCCCGGCTGCAGGACCATGTTCCCGAGCGGCGATGTGGTGATGCCACCCGTGAAGCGCACCCCGGTCAGATCCACCGCCGTAGCCGCCCGGATGTTCATCATCTCCAGAAACTCGAAATCCCCCGCATCGGCAGACGCGGTCAGCTCACCGGGCGTCACCGGTGCCAGCGGGCTGTAATGCAGTTCACTGATGACGAGGTTGGCAGCCGAGGCAGCTTCGGTAGCCACGCTGAAGAACGCTTCCGTCATGGCACTCCACTGTCCGTTGGAAAAGACCCGCGCCCGGATCGTGCCCGGCTGTGCCAGCGTAATCGGTCCGCTGTACTGCTTCGCCGCTTCCGTCAGGAAGGCAGATTCTCCGCCCGCCTGAAGCTCCGCTTCGAGCAGCAGATCGTTGTCCGCCACGGTGGCGTTGAGCGCCTGAAACGCCAGCACGTTGCGGCCCTCCTTGAGGACACCGATGAAGTTGCTGATGTCAATCCGCTCGGGAAGGATTGCCTGGGCATCCGCCCGGACCACCGTGGCCGCCGAACTGCCATTGGGCACCGACGGCGCATTCCGTTCCGCCACCTTGACCCCGTTGAGATACGCCACGAATCCGTCGTCGTAGCGCACGGCCAGCTGCAGGACGGCCGTATCCGCCATCTGCGCCGCGCTCAGCGTGAATTCACGCCGTGTCAGCACCGTCGGCGACACCCCAGGCATGGCGGATTCCACATTGGTTCCAATCCAGGGCAGAAACGATACGGTCGGATTGGTGTCGTAGCCGATCCCACCTGTGCCGTTCTGCCAGGTGGCCGGCGCGGTGTATTCCGGCCGCGTCCACACGGGATCGGTCACGCTCGCCTGGGTTCCCTGCCAGAGCCCCCGCACTTCCGAGGGCGTGAGCCCCCGGCGGTACAGAAAGACTTCGTCGATCTGTCCCGCAAAGGCACGCTCGGGAGATCCTCCGCGCGAGCCGATCGACCAGGCATTATTCGCAGCCGCAGCCCCCGCCACGGCCACCGCTCCCTGCGTCGCAGGCAAATTGGCAATCTCCTCGCCATTCCGGTAGAGCCGCCATGCGGTTCCATCAAAGACCCCGCAGACGTGCTGCCACTGATTCAGCACCACCGCGCCAGGAGAACTCGCAAAGTAGTTCGCCCCGTCCCACGCACCCACCTCAAGCGCGCCCGCACTGATGCGCAGGCAGACCTCACCACTCGGCGTGGTATTGAACCCCTTGCTCAGAATGTTCCGGATGTTGGTGCTCGCCGTCGGCCGGATCCACGCCGCCATGGTGATCTGTCCCGTGATCTGGAGACCAGCCGGATTGCCCACACTGAGGTACTGACTCGTCCCGTTGAGCGAAATGGCCTGCCCATTCTGCCCCGTGGTGTAGCTTGGAC
>JBIICE010000307.1:0-3838 GCA_044239025.1 Verrucomicrobiales bacterium | reverse complement strand
CGATTGGGGACCGGGAAGTGCATGTGCTGCATGGCGGGTGGCCGGCGTGGCAGGCCGGGATGGGTCGTTGATGTCCGTGGTGGGAATTACGCGAGTGAGGGGAAGTGAGGGGAAGACGGGGGAGCAATGAACCCGCAGGATGGGTCTCATGAAGATGCTGCGAATTCTGCTGATGGCTGCTGGGGGAACCGTGCTGGGAGGAGAACCCGAACCGGCTCCCCGGTCGGTTTCCGGGGACGGGCGGGTGGAGCCCGTGTGGGACGATCGGCTTACGGTGCGGGTGGGAGTGGAGGCCGGGGACATCCGCGGGTCCAGTGAAGTGGCGATTCAGGGAGCGATTGAAGTGGTGGCGCGGCGCGGAGGCGGGACCGTGGAGATTCTGCCCGGGACATACCGGCTGAGGAATTCAGTGTTTCTGGCATCCGGAGTGCGTCTGACAGGTCATGGGGCGGCGACCGTGCTGATGAAAGAGCCCTCGGTTTCCGCGGCACTGGCAGAGGACAGCGATTGGTATGATCAGGAGATCACGTTGAGCGGGGCGGAGGGATTCCGGGTAGGCGATGGGATCTGTCTGCGGGCTCCGTCCGCGCGGTATGTGATCAAGCGGACCCTTGTGGGGCAGAGCGGGAATCGGTTCCGGCTCGACCGGGCGTTGCGGGACAATGTATGGGTGGCGGAGGGGAAGGCCGTGGCGGAGACCCTTTATCCGTTGATCAGCGGGGAAGGGATTGAGTCATTTGTGGTTGAGAAGCTGACGCTCGATGGGAACCGGGAGCGGAACGGGGTACTGGATGGGAATTATGCGGGCTGCGTGTGGCTGCAGGATTGCCGGGATGGGGTGCTGCGGGAACTCGAAGCACGGAATTACCATGGGGACGGACTGTCGTGGCAGGTGTGTCATGACATGCGGGTGGAGCGGTGTGTTTCGCGGGGGCACAGCGGGCTCGGGCTGCATCCCGGGAGCGGTTCGCAGCGGAGCCGGATCATTGGCTGCCGACTGGAGGGGAACGACCAGGGGATCTTCTTCTGCTGGGGAGTGCGAGGTGCGGTAGCCGAAGGAAATGTCATCCTGGGGAACCGCGTGGGCATTTCCATGGGGCACCGGGACACCGACAATCTTGTCAAAGGGAACGAGATCAGTGGCAGCCATGAAACCGGACTGTTGTTCCGGGCCGAGAAAGACGGAGCGGCGGCGGCGCACCGGAACGTGATTGAAGGGAATCAATTCTACGAGAACGGGCCCGAGGGTGGAGCCGCGGTGACAGTGGCGGCACCCGTGCAGGGCGTGGTGCTGCGGGGGAATCAGTTCCGGGACAACCGGGGTGGAAACCGTCGGGCCGTGGACGTCAGCGATCCCGGGGCGTGGCTCGAGGCAGCCGGCAATCAGTTGGAAGGGGTTGCTTCCGGCGCGCTGGCCCAGCCGTGAGCCAGCGGATCAGCTGATCATGACCGGTTCGGCCTCAGGTTCCTGCGATTCCTCGGCGGGTTGGCGGCGTTGCTGGCGGGGAGCGAGGCCGAGGTCCTGAGCGATGAGATTGCTGGAGATGCGGGCGCTTTCGAAGATGACCGGGAGGCCCGAGCCTGGGTGGGTGCCACCGCCGACGAGGTAGACGCCTTCGAGGTCTTCGAAGCGGTTATGGGGACGCCAGTAGAGCATCTGGCCGAAGTTGTGGGCGAGATTGAAAGTGGCACCGAGGTGGATCTGCTGATCCTGGGCCCAGTCATCCGGGGTGACCGCCGTGAGCGAGACGATGCGTTCGCGGACATTTTCGACGCCGAGGAGGTGGAGTCGGTCGAGGATGAGGTCAGTGAATCGTTGTTTTTCGGCGGCCCAGTCGATATTTTCGTGCTGGTGGGAGACAGGGACGAGGACGTAGATGGCCGAGTTGCCGTCCGGGGCGAGAGTGGGGTCGTTCAGTCCCGGGTGCTGGACATAGAACGAAGGGTTCTGCGGGAGGACGTGAGACTTCTCGATTTCCTCGAGGTTTCCTTCGTAATCGCTGCTGATGAAGATGTTATGGTGCTGAAGGTCTGGGCAGGGACCACGGAGGCCGAGGTAGAGCATGAAGGTCGAGCACGAAAAGCGCTTCTTTTCGAGCTTCTGATCCGACCAGCGGCGGCGCAGCTGGTTGGGGACGAGTTTCTTCATGGTGCGTGCGAAGTCACTGTTGATGACGAGACTGTCGCAGCGGTGGGTACCGGAGGGGGTGCGGACGGCCGTGGCGCGGCGGCCCTCGAAATCGATGCCCTCGACTTCTTCATTGAGGTGGAGTTTGACCCCGAGTTCCTGAGCGACGCGGGCCATGGCCTTTGAGATGGCTCCGCAGCCGCCGATGGGGTGGAAGATCCCGTATTCGTATTCGAGGTACGAGAGGATTGTGAAGAGGCTGGGGCAGCGGAACGGCGACATGCCGAGGTACTTCGTCTGGAAGCTGAAGGCGAGGCGGGTGCGTTCATCCTTGAAGTAGCGCCGGAGGTCGCCATCGACCGACGTGGCCGGCCGCAGGAGCGGAAGGCACTTGAGGAGCGAAGGGTCGAGGAAGTCGCGGAGGCTGAGGAAAGGTTTTTCGAGGACCGGTCGGAACGCCGACAATTTCTCGCGGTTTTCCGAGAGGAAGCGGTCGACATTGGCGGCGTCGTCCGGAGCGAAGCTGGCGATCTGGCGTTTCAGTTCGGCGACATTGGGGGTGGCCGTGAGTTCGCCGCCGCGGCCGAAGACGAGCCGGTAGTGCGGGTCGAGCCGGACCATGGGGATTTCGTCGCGGAGGTTGCGGCCGACTGACGAGAAGATTTCCTCTAGGATGCGAGGGTACATGAAGAACGTGGCTCCGACGTCCCATGCGAAGCCATCTTTTTCGTAGGTGGCGGTGCGGCCGCCGACGCGGTTATGACGTTCGAAGACGTGGACATCGGCTCCGCTGCGGGACAGAAGGAGGGCGGTGGCGAGGCCACCTGGGCCGGCTCCGATGATATTGACGGTGCGTCGCTGGTTCGACATGAGGATCTGGTAGCAGGAAATGGGAAATCCGGAAGTGCAATCCTGGACAGAACCGATACGGAACTTAGCCGGGTCCGGTTGCCGGATTCCTGCAGGGGAAATGAAAGACCTCTGAGATCACGGGTTCAGCAGCGGCTTGATTTCCGTTTTGGGGCGGGCATGGAGCCGAGGCGGCTGCGGGCGATGGTGCTGGCAGCGTCCGGGACCTTGCAGGCCGTGGCACCCATGTTCACGGAGACCGTGCCGAGGGAAGCGGCTGCCGCGAGGGCGTCTGCGGTGAGTGGGTCCGAGTACGTTCCGCAGGCGATGAGGAAGGCATTCATGGCCGAGCGGACGCGGTCCGGTGCGGCGTGGAGTTCGCGGGTGGTGCGGTTGATGAGGGAGCGGAAGGCGGCGAGGGGAAGGTTTGCGTCCGGTTGGGTGGCAACGATGGCAGCGAGGGTTGACCATCCGGCGATGGCGGTGAGTTCGGGCTGGGCGTGGGTCCATTTTTCGGCGAGGGAGAAGCCGTCCGGGTGTTCCGAGGCCACGCAGGGAACCGTGGTGCCCGCGTGGAGGTGCCAGCGTGACTCAGCGGCCCACGATTCCAGATCGGCAGGGGACATGCGGGCCCCGGAGGCCACGAGGCCAGCGAGGTACATGGCGTCCGAGTTGGAGGTGCGGTAGAGTGCGAGGGCGAGAGCCTGTTCGCCGCGGAGTCGGCGGCGGAGGGGTTGGAGGTCGCCGATGCGGACACCGAAGAGAGGTTCCGGGGCACCATGACGGATGAGGGTCCGGCGGGTCTGTTCCGAGCCGAGCGCCGCGAGGTCGTGCATGACCTCGGGAAGGGTCATGGGGAGA
>JBIICE010000094.1:0-15301 GCA_044239025.1 Verrucomicrobiales bacterium | reverse complement strand
GCCGCACGCACCTCGAAGGATGGGACATCGAAGTCGCCTTCCGGCGGATCAACGAACGGCTCGCCCCGCACACCGCGGTCTCCCTTGTCGGCGCTCTATCCGCGCTGCTGCTCGGCCTCGCGACCCCCAGCCCTGCCGCCGCAGCCATCAGCACCACCGCCCCGGCCAGTGCCGCCGCTGACCTCGCGGCTGAGCCGTCGGAAACCGGGGAATCTTCCGACAACCCCGCCTCGCGCATCAAAAACATCCTCGCAGAACCGGACTTCGCACCCGACGTCCGCCGGCGCCGCATCCGCTCGCCGGACGAAACGGAGATTTCCCTCTTCCCCTCTCAACTCGATGCCTTCCGCTGGATCGGCAACCTTTTCATCGCTGCCGCCATCCTTGCGGTAGTCGTCCTGCTCGCCCGAGGCCGCCTGCAGCTGTCTCGGCCCGCGCCCCGCAGGGAAACCCCGGAGACATCCCCCCGCGTCGTCATGGGCATGGATCTCAGCAGCGCTTCCCTGCCCGACAACATCCCGGATTCCGCACGCGCGCTCTGGAATCAGGGCCAGCCCCATGAAGCCCTCCGGCTGCTCTACCGCGGAGCCCTCGCATGGATGGTCGCAACGGCCCGCCTTCCCATCTCGGAAAGCGATACGGAATCGGATTGCCTCCGGCAGGCCGCCCAACTCGCAGCGACCCCGGAAGCGGAATACTTCGCGACCCTCACCGGCATCTGGACGGCCGCGGCCTACGCGGCTCAATTCCCCTCCAGCGAAACCGCGGAACGGCTCTTCACTGCGTGGCCGTATCACGCTCCGGGCACCCAACGCAGACCTCCGGCGCTGCGGCCGACACCCGCTCTCGCGGCTCTCGCGGCTCTCGCCTGCGTCTGCCTCCCTTCATGCCAGCAGGGTGCGGACCAGTTCGAGGAAATCACTGTCGGCTACCGAGGAGCAGCCCGGCTCCAGCCATGGCTCGCCGCTTCCCGATTCCTCGAAGCCTCTCTCCCGGTCGAATTCCGCTCCCACACCGCCGGCCTCCCGGAAACGGAAACCCTCCTCTTCCTCCCGCTCACCGCGGTCCGCTCCACCGGTGAAGCCCGCAGCCTCCTCGACTGGACCAGCCAGGGCAATCACCTCGTCATCCTCGCGGCCGCCACCGACCGCTTCCGCAACGACTGGATCACCGATGCCACTTCTCCCCCGGGCCTCGGCGAACCCCTCCTCCGCGAACTCGGCATCACCATCGAGGAATACCAGGATCTCCCCAACCCCGCCACCTGCGAAATCGACGGTGCCACTCTGCAGTTGACCACTGACGATGGCATGGCCGCCGATGCTTCGCTCCTTCCCGCCGATGTCATCGCCGGACCGGAAAACAAGGCGGCTCTCGTCAGCTTCCCCCGCGGCAATGGACGCATCACCATCCTTCCCAGCGCCCGACTCCTCCGAAACCGCTGGATCGGCGACCTCGACCACGCGGCCGTCCTTTCAGGAATCACTTCCCTCGCGCCCACCAGCACGGTCATCTTCCTCAACAGCAGCCGACTCTCGTTCTGGCAGATGCTGCTCACCCACGCACACCTCCCCCTCGCCTGCCTCGCCGCACTCACCGCCGCGTGGCTCTGGAAGCATCTGCCGCGCTTCGGCTCAGCGCACTCCCCGGATCTCTCCCTCGCCCGTCACCCGGCCGCTCAGTTCGCGGACGAAGCAGCCTTCCTCTGGCGACGCCTCCCGGACCCCTCTGTCCTGACCTCCTCGCTCCGCCGTGAGGTCTCTCTCGCCGCCGCCCGGCACGGCATCCCCACGGACGCACCGGACCATGCCAGCAGGCTCGCCGCCCTCGCCAACCTTCCGCAGGAACGCGTGGCCCACGCCATGAATTCCACCAGCCTCTCGAACCCACGGCAGTTCACTGCCGCCATCGCCGACCTCCAGCAACTCCTCCAATCCTGCCGCCTTCCTTCCACTCCTTCCCAGCATGAATGACCTTCCTCCCCTTCCGCAGGACCTCCCGGCATCGCCGGAACAGGATAACTCCCTGCTCGACCGCATCCGCGCGGCCGTCGCCTCGGTTTTCCTTGGCCACCCCACCGTCATCAATCAGGTCCTCGCGGCCTTCCTCAGCGGCGGTCACGTGCTCCTCGAAGGCAAACCGGGCCTCGGCAAAACACACCTCGTGCTCGCACTCGCCCGTACCTTCGGCGGTTCCTTCCGCCGCATCCAGTTCACCCCGGACCTCCTCCCCAGCGACGTCACCGGCCACTCGCTGTATGACATGGCCCGCCAGGAATTCCGGCTCCGCCGCGGACCTGTCTTCACCAACCTTCTGCTCGCTGACGAAATCAACCGAGCCCCCGCCAAAACCCAGGCTGCCCTCCTCGAAGTCATGCAGGAATCGCAGGTCACCATCGATGGCGATACCGTGGCGCTGCCGCCACCCTTCATGACGCTCGCCACCCAGAACCCCATCGAGCAGGAAGGCACCTACGCCCTCCCGGAAGCCCAACTCGACCGCTTCCTCATGAAAATCATCCTCGAGTACCCATCGCAGGAAGAGGAGGAACGCATTGTCGCTGCGGTCACCTCGGGCACGGGCTCGGGCTCTCTCGACCCCGCCGCGATCCCCTCCCTGTGCAGCATCAATGAAATCCTCGCTCTCCAGCAGACCGCTGCCGCCGTCACCTGTCAGCCGGAAGTGACCGCCTACGCGGTCCGTCTCGTCCGCGCCACCCGCGCCCAGCAAGGCCTGAGCATGGGTGCAGGCACCCGCGGTGCCATCAGCCTTGTGCGCGTCGCCAAGGCCATGGCTCTCCTCGCTGGCCGCTCGTGGACGCTTCCGGATGACGTCAAAGCAGCCGCTCTCCCTGTCCTCCGCCACCGGGTTGCGCTCGCCCCGGAACTCCAGATCAGCGGCCAGGATGCGGATTCGGTCCTCGCCAGCCTGCTGCTCTCGGTCCCTGCCCCGCGCTGATTCCCCTTCCCGGAATTCTCATGCTCCCCGGCCCCCGCCTGCTCCCGCTGCTCGCCGCGCTGCTCGCCATGGCCGTAGCCGCATCCATCGCACCCTTCCTCGTTCCGGCCTTCACTGCCGCCTCCCTGACCGCCGCAGCCGTCGTTCTCACCGACGCCCTGCTGCTCTCACTGCGCCCAGGGATCAGCGCCTCCCGCTCCGCACCAGCACGACTCGCCCTCGGTTCTGCCTCGGAAATCAGCATCACCCTCCGGAATCCCTCGAAGCACGCCAGGCGGATCCGTCTCACGGACGGCCTGCCGGATTCTCTCCCATCGCCGCATGGGCCATGGCAGGGAACTCTCGCGCCGCAATCCCATGCCTGCATCGCCGCCACCGTCACCCCCACCTCGCGCGGCCCGCAGAACATCGAACCGGCTTTCCTGGAAGAGGAATCACCACTCGGCCTCTGGTCCCGGCGCTACCGCGCGGGCGAAACCTCGTCGCTCATGGTCTATCCGGATTACGAACCGGTCCTCCGCTTTGCCCTCCTCGCGGTCCAGCACCGCGAAGCCCAGATGGGTATCGTGCGGCGACCACGCCACGGCCAGAGCCGCGAATTCCGCCAGCTCCGCGACTACCAGCACGGGGACCCCCTGAACACCGTCGACTGGAAGGCCACGGCCCGCAGAAATTCGCTCACCAGCCGCGAATTCGAGGAACAGCGCAACCAGACCATCATCCTCATGGCCGACTGCAGCCGCCGCCTCCGCGCCCTCGATGGCCAGCTCTCTCAGTTCGACCACACGCTCAATGCAATGCTCCTCCTCAGCAGCATTGCCCTCCGCAAAGGCGACCGCGTCGGCTCCATGGCCTTCGGTGGCGATGACCGCTGGCTCCCTCCGGTCGCCGGACCCCACGCCATGCCCCGCCTTCTCGAACAACTCAACTCGTACCAGAGCACCATGGCCCCGGGCGACTTTTCGGAGGCCACGCACCGGCTCCTGCAGCGCCAACCCCGCCGCGCCCTCGTCGTTTTCTGCACCAACCTCCGCAGCGAGGACCTCTCGGCCATCCTTCCGCCACTCAAACTTCTGCGCCAGCGCCACCTCGTCGTCGTGGCCAGCCTGCTCGAAAACGAAATCGCCCAGATCCCCAGCCACCCCATCGGCTCGCTCCACGACGCCCTCACGCTCGCTCATACCCACCAGACCATCGAAGCCCGCACCCTCGCCCTCTCTTCCCTTCAGCAACACCGCATCATCACGCTCCACACCACTGCCCAGCAGCTCCCCATCGCCCTCGCCAACCTCTACCTCGATATCAAACTCGCAGGTACCCTCTGAAAGTGCGCCCAGCCCGCGATGGACAATCGTACCGTGTGCAGCTACCCTCTTTTCATGATACGGCCCCTCCTCGCTCTCATCCTGAGCGCCTCCGGCGCACTCGCTCAGCAGGTCGCCACCTTCGCCGCTCCGGACGTCAATTCCTCGTCGCTCCGCGTCGCCACCCACAAGGCCACCAACCCGGTCACTCCGCGCGATTACCTGCACCAGGTCACCGCATGGTACTTCGGGCACGAAACCTGAGGGTACTGCAAGACCCAGTTTGGCGTCCTCAACGATATCTACAACGAACTCCTCGGAACGACTCAGATCCCCGTCGACATCGTCGGCGTGAACGAGGTCTTCCAGCCCTCCGACGACTTCATGTTCTACGGGAAACCCCTCTCGTGGATCCGTGACTCGTCGACGGCCCTCGTCCAGACGAAACTCGACGCGCGCTACCGTGACATCGTGATCCTCGACGCACTCAATCAGAAGGTGGCCACCTTCAACGTGACCACCTTCAACCTCACCGTCGCGGAAAATAAACAGGCACTCAAATCCCTGCTCGCCTCCTCGGCCAACCCGGCGGACAACGACAGCGACCGCCTCCCGGATTACTGGGAAATCCTCCACTTCGGCGACCTCTCGCGCTCTCCAGCCAGCCTCATGCCGGACGGCCAACCCCTCCACCTCCACTACCAGCTGGGCACTCCCAACCCGAACCAGCCGGATCCGTCCTTCCAGCCAAGGGCCAGCACCATCCGCGACGATGGCGCCGATGTTCTCTCGGTCACCTACCGCCGCCGCCGCGGGCTTCTCAACGGCCTCACCCTCACCGCCCAGACTTCCCTCCAGATGACCTCATGGGCCAACCCGGGCCCCGGCTGGATCCTCGCGCCCACCTCCCGGCTCTACGACGGCACCGCCACGGAGCGCCTCACATGGAACATGAGCGCCCCACCAGGCCCCACCACACCCAGATTCTTCAGAGTCCGTTCCCGCGTGCCCTGACGCCGTTTCATTCCCGGCCCCAGCCGCCCCCGAGCGCCCGGTACAGGGAGACGCCGGCCGTCAGTTCCTCAAGGCGGGCCCGCGCATGATTCAGCTCGGCCTGGAACAGTTCCTGATCGTTGTAGAGAACCTCCAGATAGCTGGATACCCCATTGTCCCACCGGTCCCGGATCAATCCGGCCGCCGCAGTCCGCGCGGTGACCACCCGGCCCTGGGCTTCCCGCAGTCCCGCATTCTTCTCCAGGGAAATCAGTGCATCGGAAACCTCGCGCATCCCCTGCAGCACCGCCCGACGATACGCGGCCTCGGCCTCGTCCCGCCCTGCCTTCGCCCCTGCCACCCCCGCCCGCAGCCTGCCCCCCGTGAAAACCGGCACGGTCAACGCCGGACCCATCTGCCAGAACTTCACGGGATCACTCAGCAAACCCGAAAATTCATCACTGCGCAGACCCGCCCCCGCCGTCAGGGCAAAGGTCGGATAGCGCCGCGCTTCGGCCTCCCCGACCGCCGCCGTCGCCGCCACCAGATTCTGCTCGGCCCGACGGATGTCCGGCCGACGGTTGAGCAGATCCGATGACAGGCCCGGCGGCGCATTGACCATGCTGCTCAATTCCACAAACGGACGCCCGCGCCGCACCGCGCCAGGCAGGCCACCGCAGAGGTAGCTGATCTCATGCTCCAGTTTCGCAATCTGCCGCTCAATCACCTTCATGGCAGCATCGGCCTCGGCCACCAGCACTTCCGCCTGCCGCACATCGGTCAGCGCCCCCTGCCCTCCCTGCTGCCGCGCCGTGATCAAATCGAGCGAATCCCGCCGCGATTTCATCGTCCGCTGCGCAATCTCCAGTTCATGATCCTGCTCCCGCAGCGTGAAATACGCAGTCGCCACCGCCGCCACCAGGCCCGCTTCCACGAGGCGGCGACCTTCCTCCGTCGCTACCATCTGCGCCCGTGCCACCTCGGTCGCCCGCCGGATCCGACCCCAGAAATCCACCTCGTACTGCATCAGGGTCAGCCCAGCCGTAAACTGGTCGGAATCAAATGCGTCCGGGACAGTCAGCGGCCCGATCTGCAGATCCTGATCCACTCGCCTCTGATCAAGGGAAAGCCCGGCACCCAGCGATGGATAGAACTGTGACCGCACCACGGTCACATTCGCCTGCGCCCGCAGCACCCGGGCCGCTGCTTCCGCAAGATCCGGACTCGCCTCGAGCGCCGCCGCAATCAGATCCCGCAGCGCCGCATCGGTGAAAACCGATCGCCAGTCGAGATCGCCCAGCGACAGCCTGCCCCCGTCCCGGCGCCCGAACCGGAACCCCACGGGCATCTCGGGCCTCGCATACTCAGGCCCCAGCCGGCATCCCACCGGCAGGAGCACCCCAAAACTCAGCATCAGCATCCGGCGGCGATTCATGGCAGATAAGATTTCATTTCAATGTCCCTCCGAAACCGCCGGAACCTCCACGGCTGCCGGACTCCGGCGGCCTGCGCCCGCCAGCCACATCACAAAGGCATAACAGGCGGGAATCACAAAGACTCCCACCACCGTGGCAACGGTCATTCCGGCAACCACGGCTGTGCCCATCACCTTGCGCGACTCCGCACCCGACCCCGCCGCCAGCGCCAGCGGCACCGCCCCGAGAATGAAGGCAAACGAGGTCATCAGAATCGGCCGCAGCCGCAGCCGCGCTCCCTCGATGGCCGCTTCCATGAAGGGTTTGCCCTTCTCGTGCTCCATCTTCGCAAATTCCACGATCAGAATCGCGTTCTTGGCTGCCAGTCCAATCAGCATGATCATCCCGATCTGTGCATAAATGTTGTTGTCGAACTGCCGGGCCAGCAATCCCAGGAAAGTTCCGAGCACCACGAGCGGCGTCGCCAGCAGCACCGCAAAGGGCAGCGACCAGCTTTCGTACTGCGCCGCCAGCAGCAGAAAGACAAAGACAATCGCCAGCCCGAAGATCACCCCGGCCTGACCCTCGGCCTTCTTTTCCTGATAGGTCAGACCCGTCCACTCATAACCGAACCCAGCAGGCAGCACGGCGGCCGCCACTTCCTCCATCGCCGCCACCGCCTGCGCCGAACTGTAACCCGGTGCCGGTGCTCCGGTGATCTCGGCGGCCCGGTAGAGGTTGTAGCGGTTCGTGAAGGCCGGACCGCTGGTCTGCGAAACCTTCACAAGGGTGTCCAACGGCACCATGCTCCCATCCCGGTTCCGCACCCGGAATTTTCCGATGTCCTCGGGCTTGCCCGTGAATTCAGGATCGGCCTGCAGAAAGACCCGGTAGACCCGGCCAAAACGATTGAAGTCGTTCACATACGCCCCCCCAAGGTACGCCTGCAGCGCATTGTACACGTCGTTCACCGGGACTCCGAGCTTGCGGCACTTCTCCCGGTCCAGATCCACCTTGGTCTGCGGAACCACTGGCTGGAAACCAGTATAGAGACGGCTCAGTTCGGGCCGGCGGGAAGCCTCGCCTACAAACTTCTGCGTCATCGCCGCCAGCTCGGCGACACTGCCGCCCGCCCGATCCTGCAGCTCAAACGTGAAGCCGGAGGCGCTCCCGTATCCGGGCAGCGACGGTGGACCGAAAACCAGAATCCTCGCCTCGGGAAACTGCGCGAGCTGCCGGTTCAACCGCGCCATGAGCCGCTTCACGTGCAGCTCGGCCGACGAGCGGTCCTTCCAATCCTGCAGACCCACGAAGAACGTGGCCGCATTGGGCGCATTGACCCCGCTCAGAATGTTGAAGCCACCAATCGTGATCGTCGAACGCACTCCCTCGGTCTTCCCCAGCAGGGCTTCCACCTTGCCGCACACCGCCAGGGTACGCTGCAGGGAAGCCGCATCGGGAAGCTGCGCGGCCACAAAGAAATAGCCCTTGTCCTCATCGGGAATGAACCCTCCCGGCACCCGCTTCCCAAGCGCGTAGATCCCCACCACCGCCGCCACCAGAATCAGCATCGCCCGCGCCGAACGCCGCACCAGAAATCCCACCACCCCCGTGTAGCGCGAGGTCACCGCATCAAACACCCGGTTGAATGCCCCGAAAAACCACCCCAGGGGCCCGCGCGCCGGCGTCGGCGGGCGCAGCAGCTTCGCCGCAAGGGCCGGACTCAGCGTCAGCGCGTTCACCGCAGAAAAAATCACGCTCGCCGCAATCGTGATCGCAAACTGCTGATAGAGCGTCCCCGTCAGACCCGGCAGGAACGCCACAGGCAGGAAAACCGCACACAGAATCAGAGCAATGGCCACCACCGGACCCGACACTTCCTTCATGGCCTGCTTCGTCGCCTCCACCGGCGACATGCCGTGCTCAAGGTGATGCATGACCGCTTCCACCACCACAATGGCGTCGTCCACCACAATCCCGATCGCCAGCACCAGACCGAAAAGCGTCAGGGTATTCACGGTGAACCCCAGCAGCGGAAACACCATGAAGGTGCCCAGCAGCGCCACGGGCACCGTGATCATCGGAATCAAAGTCGCCCGGAAACTCTGCAGAAACAGAAAGACCACCAGAATCACCAGCGCCACCGCCTCGAACAGCGTGTGCACGATCTCTTCCATCGACGCCGTGATCGGCAGGGTCGCATCAAGCGTCACTTCATACGCCATGTCCGGGGGGAATTTGGTCGCAGCCGCTGCCAGCTGCGCCCGCACCGCCTCGGCGGTCGCAAGGGCATTCGCTCCCGGAGCCAGATAAATCCCCAATCCGCAGGCGGGCAACCCATTCGTCCGTGCCGAGGCCGCATACGTCTGGGCACCCATCTCAATCCGCGCCACATCGCGCAGCTTCACCTGAGAACCATCCGGATTCGACCGCACAATGATCTCTCCAAATTCCTCCGGTTCCTGCAGCAGGCCGCTGGCCCGCACGTTGTACTGATACTCCTGACCGGGCTTCGCGGGCTCCGCTCCAATCAAACCAGCCGCCGCCTGCACGTTCTGCTCCCGTACCGCTCCAATCACATCCGCGGGCGTCAGACCAAGCGACGCCAACCGCTCGGGATTTACCCACAGCCGCATGGAATAATCCTGCGCACTGAAATTCTTCACGTCCCCCACCCCAGGCACCCGCGCGAGCGAATCCATCAGGTTGATCGCCGCATAGTTGGAGAGAAACACGGAATCATAGCTCCCCCCGGGAGAATACAAACCGATCGCCAGCAGAATGTCCGGACTGGAGCGCTTCACACTCACCCCATCGCGCGTCACTGACTCGGGCAGCCGCGGAAACGCCAGCGATGCCCGGTTCTGCACGTTGACCTGATTGAGATTGACGCTCGTCCCGAGGTCAAAGGTCGCACTCAAGGTCATCGACCCGTCCGCCCCGTTGGTCGATTTCATGTACAGCATGTTCTCGACGCCGTTGATCTGCGCCTCGAGCGGCGTCGCCACCGAGCCCTCCACAGCCTCGGCGTCCGCGCCACGGAAATTCGCGGTCACATTCACCACCGAGGGACTCACCTCCGGATACTCGGAGATGGGCAACCGCATGAGCACAAAGGCCCCGATGATGATCATGAGGATCGACAGGACCATGGCCACAATCGGCCGACGGATGAAGAATTCAGCCATGGGTAACTCCAGATTCAGCGTTTCTCGGCCCCCGGAAGCCCGGCGGTCATCTCCCGCAGCGGACTCTCGTCAATGGCCCCGGGCTCGAGCTTCGCCACCGCCCCATCCCTCACTTTCTGCATGCCTTCAATCACCACGGTCTCGCTCGGCTGCAGCCCGGACTCAATGACCCACAGCGACCCCACTCTCAGTCCTGTCTTCACGGGCCGGAAGGCAATCTTGCCAGCGGCATCGGCAACCAGCACATTGTGGCGTCCCTGCAGTTCCTGCACGGCCCGCTGCGGCAGCAGCAAGGCCCCGCGGATCGCCTTCCCCTGCGCCCGGACTCGGCAGAACTGACCGGGCCGGATGATCTTGTCGGGATTCGGAAATTCCACGCGGACCCGCAGGGTCCCGGTCCCGGGATTCACCGCCCGATCCACAAACGAAAGCCTGCCCGTCGCACTGTGCGTCTTCCCATTCGCCAGAATCAGCGAGAAAACCGGTGACTGCACGTCGGGCCCACGGAAAAACTCCGCATTGTTGAGATAGGCCACTTCACTGATCTCAATGTTCACCCAGATCGGATCAAAGGGCGAGATCACTGCCATGGCAGGACCGTTGCCCGCCCGCGCCACCACGGACCCCACATCCACGCCCTTCGCCCCGATGATTCCCGGTACCGGTGCCGTGATCTCGGCATAACCCAGATCAAGCGCCGCGGCCCGCTCCCTGGCTTCCCCGGAGGACAACGCGGCGACCGCCTGCTGCTCGACCGCCTTCGCCGTATCAAGATCCTTCTGTGGCACCGCCCCGCGCGCCGCCAGCGGTGCAAACCGTTCCACATCCTGACGCGCCCGGCCCAGCGCGGCCTTCAGTTGCCCCACATCCCCACGCGCCGCCGCCAGTTTCTCTTCCAGGGGCTTGCGGTCGAGTACAAACAGCAGATCCCCGGCCTTCACCTCGCTGCCTTCCGCAAATTCAATCCGCTCCACGGTGCCGTCAATCCTCGGCCGGATTTCCACGTTCGCTGTCGCTTCCGTCTGCCCGATCAACTCTACCACCACAGGCACATCCCGCTGCAGTGGCACCGATACCGACACCACCGGAGGCCCCATCACCGGAGCCGCCGCTTCCTCGCGGCACCCCCACAACACCCATGGCATTCCCACAAAGAAAACGCGTACCAGCAGGCTGTTTCGATCCATGAACATACTGGCTTCATGCCCGATTTCCTGAGGGATGTCAAATATCAGGAGAGGTTGAAGTTGAATTATTAAGGCAAAATCAGCATCAACCGCCCCGACCCTCCCGCCACGGGTTCCGCAGCATCCGCGCAAACCAGGACGAATGCGGGTGCACCTCGGCGACGGGCGCACCGGATCGCTGCAGCGGCATGCCGGCATTCCCCCAGGCAAAAATCCCGCCGTCAAGATTGCGCACGTCCTGCCATCCGGCCTGCCGCAGCCTCCGGGCCAGGCGCGCACCCCGGTACCCGGCCGCACAGTACACGACCACCGTCCGCCCCGGATCGCGCCCATCCAGAACATCCCCTGCCGCCGCATCGGGATCCACCGCCACCGCCCCCGGCAGCATGGAAACCGACTGCTCTTCCGCCGACCTCGCGTCAAGTATCACGGGCACACGCCCACCTCCGGACTGCAGCCACTCCGCAAGTTCCCCGACTTTGACCGCAGGCACATCCGGAAAACGGTCGCGCACGACCCTCTGCGCCCAGCCTACCCCGCGCCCCCCGCCGGCGAGCCACCACAGCAGTCCACCCGCCATCAGGAAAACAACGAGCAGCCAGAGGAATGAAATCATGCCTCGCCTCCGCTTCATGCCGCTGCTTCCACTTCCCAATTCAGAACCATGCGCTTTTCCCGATGTCCGGCCGGATCTGTCATGGATTTCCCATCGCTTTCCCAAACCCTGCCCGCAAGCCGCATCGCCCCCGCACCACCGGAGGCATTTCTCTCCTTTCCAGCCGGACACATCAATGCTATGCCCAGCCGCTTCCTTCATGAAGCATCTTCTGTCCCTGCAGGCCACCTCCGCGCGCGACATGCGCCGGGTCCTCGACCTCGCGGTCCAACTCAAACGCGGGCGCGCTGACCTCTCCTTCCGTCCTCTCGAAGGCCAGTCGTGGGCCATGATCTTCACCAAAGCTTCCACGCGGACCCGCGTGAGCTTCGAAGTCGGAGTGCAGGAACTCGGCGGCCGCGTCCTCTACCTCAGCCCGCGCGACACCCAGCTCGGCCGCGGCGAACCCCTCTGCGATACCGCCCGCGTCCTCGGCCGCATGGTCCACGGTGCCATCATCCGCACGTTCGCGCAGGCGGATGTCTCGGAGTTCGCCGAATTCTCGGGCATACCCACGATCAATGCCCTCACGGACGCCGAACATCCCTGCCAGATCCTCGCCGACCTCCAGACCATGATCGAAAAATGCGGCGGCTACGAGGGCCGCAAGGTCGTTTTCCTCGGCGACGGCGACAACAACGTCGCCCGCTCATGGATGTGGGCCGCCGATAAACTGGGCTTCCAGTTCGTCATCAGCGCCCCCAAAGGCTACCAACCGCCCCCCGCCTTCCTCCGCAAGTTCCGCAGCGGCAATGTCACCATCGAGGAAAATCCCGTCAAGGCGGTCCGCAACGCGGACGTGCTCTACACGGATGTCTGGGTCAGCATGGGCCAGGAAGAGGAATCGGCCAGACGCATGGCCGACCTCGGCGACTGGCAGATCAACCGCCGCCTCGTCGCCAAAGCGGGCAGAAAAGCGGTCGTCATGCACTGCCTGCCCGCCTACCGGGACAAGGAAATCTCGGCCGAAGTCCTCGAGGACCATGCCGATACCATCTTCTCGGAAGCGGAAAACCGCCTGCACGCTCAGAAGGCCATCCTCACGATCCTCCAGCACGACCGCTCCCGCTGAGGCGCTGAGCCCCCGCCCACGCCTCCCACCCCTCAGGGTAGCGCCAGACCTGCCACAAAGGCTTCGAATTCCCCGTGCCGCGCAGGATCGTAGGCGTGGCTCACGAGCCCCAGCCTCCTCCCGGTCGCAATGTTGTCGGGCAGGTCGTCCACGTACGCAATCTCCGCCGCCGCCAACCCCAGCTCCTCAAGGGCCCTGCGGTAAAAGGCCTCGTCGGGTTTCATGCAGCCGGCACTCCACGAATAGAACCCTCCGTCAAATTGCCCGAACACCGGGTAATTCTCAAAAAGATGCCGCTCGTGCAGCTCGCTCGTGTTCGAAAACAAATACAGCGGTACCTTTCCCCGCAGCCTCCCGACAAGCTCTCCCATCGGCTCATTCATCCAGAATATATCGTTGAACCACGCCCGGAATTCGCCCTCCCCAACCTTGCCTCCCAGTTTCCCCACGACCGCCTTCACGAATTCTCCGCTGCTCACCTGCCCCCTCTCCATCTCCTGACCCAGTTCCCGGATCCACGGCTCGAGTTCCCGCACTTCTCCCTCGCCAACCTCCGCTGCCAAGGCCCGGAAGACCCGGCCATAGTCAAACCGCACCAGCACATTGCCAATATCAAAGAGGAACGCTCGGATCATGCTTCAGGATAGTTCAGAGGAAATTCGCCGCGCCACCACCATCGCCCCGTCGGACCGACCCTGCCGCCGCGCTGAGTCTCTCATCTGCAGGAGCTTCCCGCTCTCTGCAAGCGACCTCACGAATGCTCCGCAGTCCGCCGCCTCCCGCGGGGCCCGGCAGCCCGCTCCCAGCCGCTCCAGCAAGGCTATGTTGCCTTCTTCCTGACCGGGAATCACGTAGTTCACCACAGCCGGAACGCCCGCCGCCAGACACTCGTGCACCGTAGCCCCTCCGGCCTTGGTGACCACCACATCCGCCCGCCCCATCCGCGCCGGAATGTCCCCGCACCACCCCGCCAGTTCCACCTTCAGCCGCCCCCCAGCGGCCGCCACCACCGGCGACAGCACCGCACGCAACCGCGCTTCGGACCGCCCCATCACCACACTCAACTCCGTGCCATCAGGTAACCCGCTCAGCAACGACCGCAGCGTCTCCTCCGCATGCCTCCGCCCAGTCGTCGCCAGATACAATACCCGCATCGCCCCTCCCTCCCGCTCCCCACACCGATCCGCCTCCCCAAAAACCATCGGCACCGGAAACCCACTCACCCACACCAACCGTCCGTCCACCCCAGCTCCACGCATCACCTCCGCAGTAAACTCATCCGTCACAAACCATCCATCCACATCCCCTCCAACCCACACCGGATGAATCGTGATCGAATCCGTCACCACCGTCCAAACCTTCCCGGACCACCCCACCCGTCGTCCCAACTCCCCCAGAAAATGAGGATACAGCGGAAAGGTGGAAACCACCGCCCGCGGCCTCCGCTCGCGCAGCATCCTCTCCAGCCACCCGCCCACGCCCACAAGCCGATCCCACCACACCGGACCAAATGGTCCCCCCCGCGTCACCTCGAAAAACCATTCCCACCCAGACGGATACCGCGTCGTCACTCCCTCATACAACTTCGCCGCCACCCGCGACAGTACCGGCGACGCCGCCCCAACCACATCATGCACCTCTACCCCAACCCCCAATTCCCGCAACGCCGCCGCCAGATTCCGTGCCGCAGAATTATGCCCCTCTCCAAATGATGCGGTTAAAATAACCACCGGAGCAACTTTATCTGTCATAATGATTCAAGGCCCAACGAACTTGATATTTCGTCAGTGTTAAGGTATTTTCCAGAAATCCTATGGATACTGTAGATTCATCGCCTTCGCTTCCGGCCGATCCTGGAATTCAGCCTTCCACCCGGCAAGCTCGGACTTCATGGAATAACCCACTGCTCCAGGTGCGGATCATGATCGCTGTCTTCACGGTTTCTGCCATCGGCGTCACCATCCGCCAGAACATGGATCAGGGCGAGCGCAAAAGCAGCTTCATGGATCAACTGCGGGCCGCTTCTCCCATTCACTCATTCCGGCCGGAGATCCAGTTGGCATCACCGTCCCTTCCCGCGCTCAGCAGCCAGTCGCCTGCACCCACTCCGTCCACGGATTTCGCCCGGCTGGCCGCCACGCGGGCCGCTTCCCGAAGCAGCTGGCAGTTTGTCTCTCCGCTCCTCCGCGCAGACATCGCCACAAGGCTGCACCAGCCACTCTCGTCGGTCGTCATCCGCTTTTCCGGAACGGACCGGGGGAATGCGGAGCAACTGGACGACCACCAGTCCCGCTGCCGCGGCACCACGGACGGTGCCCCGTGGCACTTTGTCATCGGCAATGGGCGGCGCTCCCCGGACGGATCCATCGAAACCACGCGGCGCTGGCTGCGCGATTCCTCCGGCAGTGAACTCACGGTCTGCCTCATCGGTTCCCCGGATTCTCTCACCCCAGCCCAGCAGAACGCCATCGGCGAACTCCTGCTGTTCCTTGAATCCCGCTCCGGCACGCTCGCCCTCCGCAGCGCAGC
>JBIICE010000093.1:0-15353 GCA_044239025.1 Verrucomicrobiales bacterium | reverse complement strand
TGCCCACGCAAGGATGCAGAGCAGTGCTCCGACCATGATGCCAATTCTGGAGTTCTTCATGTTCCGTCAATCCGGTTCCGGATCTCCGCCGAAGCTTGTATCGGATGATGTTTCCACAAGGCCGAACTCCCTTGATCAGCCTCAGGCATGCACCTTCCGTGTTCTTCATCCGGGATGGACGGAGAGCGTGAGACGGCGGGGGACAAGGGGATTTCCGCAATGGCCGTTCCGATGGTCTCCAGCCAGAGCGACGATCCGCTGGCGATGTGTCGCGCATTGCTGCGGGCATCGGTCTGTGGTATGCCTGAAGCCAATCCGCATGAAAATCCCGTCGCGACTCCCTGTTCTGAAAACCTCGAAGCTCTTCATTGGCGGAAAGTTCCCCCGCTCGGAGAGTGGGCGGGTGATGCCCGCTTCGGGTGCCGATGGTTCGCTCATTGCCAACGTGAGTCAGGCCTCGCGCAAGGACCTTCGTGATGCCGTGAGCGCAGCGCGCAAGGCAGCGGAACCATGGGCCGGAATCAGTGCCTACCTCCGCAGTCAGATTCTCTATCGCCTTGCCGAGATGCTGGAGAGCCGGGCGGCGGTGCTTCAGGCGGAACTCGCGGCCACCACCGGCCTGTCATCTCGCGAAACCGTGGCGGAGTGCGCGATCGCGATCGACACGCTCACGGCGCTGGCCGGATGGCCGGACAAGCTCTCGCAGGTGCTCGGTTCCGTGAACACCGTCTCCGGACCCTACTTCAATTTCACCAATCCGGAACCCGTGGGGGTCACGGTCCTTTTTGCCCCATCGACACCTGCGCTGACGGCACCGGTGATGCTGCTGGGCGCGGCCCTCGCGACTGGCAATCCCTGCATTCTCGTGGCCTCGGAACGTCATCCGATTCTCGCCATGACCCTCGCTGAAGCGATTGCGACCAGCGACATTCCGGGCGGCGTGGTCAATATCCTGACCGGAATTCATGGGGAACTCGCCCCCGCGGCGGCGGCGCACCGCGATATCGATGCGATCATCGATGCCACCGATGGAAGCGACCCCTCGCTCTGCACCGAACTCGCTGCCGGGGCCGCGGAAAACCTCAAACGCGTCGTCGCCTTCCGGCCCACCCCGGCAGAATGGCAATCGCCCGCCTTCCTTTCTCAGCCGTGGCTGCTTGGGAAAATCATGGAGGCGAAGACCACGTGGCATCCTGCCGCACTCTGAATTCCACTCTCCCATCATCCATGCACGTTCCCGCCCTCATCAGCCGCAAACGATCGGGCGGCGCACTCACCGAAGCGGAAATCGACGGGCTCGTGCGGGGGCTCTGCGATGGCACGGTTCCGGATTACCAATGGTCCGCGCTCGCCATGGCCATTTTTTTCCGGGGGATGTCCGCCGAGGAAACGTGGTCGCTCACCCGGGCCATGCGCGACAGCGGTGAGGTGCTCGCCTGGGGTTCTCCCGGGACACGGCCGCCCGTGGTCGACAAGCACTCGACGGGAGGCATTGGCGACAAGACTTCGCTCGTGCTGGCCCCGTTGCTTGCCGCGGATGGCCTCTGGGTCCCCATGATCTCCGGGCGCGGGCTCGGCATCACCGGCGGCACGCTCGACAAACTGGAAAGCATTCCCGGCTTCCGCGTGGGACTGACCCGGGAGGAAATGGAGCGGCAACTGCCAGCCATCGGATGCTTCATGGCGGGACAGACCGGGAACCTCTGCCCGGCCGACCGCAGGCTCTATGCGCTTCGCGATGTCACCGGGACGGTTCCTTCGGTTCCGCTGATCACGGCCAGCATCATGAGCAAGAAACTGGCAGAGGGACTCGACCGCCTTGTGCTTGATGTGAAATTCGGATCCGGAGCCTTCATGAATTCCCGGGCGGAGGCCGAAGCGCTCGCGGCTTCCCTCGTTGCCGCCGGAGAACTCGGCGGAGTGCGCATCACCGCTCTCCTCAACCCCATGGAGGAACCACTCGGCCGGGCCGTCGGGAATGCTCTGGAAGTCCGCGAGTGCCTTGACCTCATGCACGGCGAGGGGCCGCCGGATACAGAAGCCCTCATCCTCGATCTTGCCGCGGCCGTCTCGGATACGCCGCGCGCCACGCATGCCGCACGCCTCCGCGATGGCACAGTCTGGCGGAAGTTCGTGGAACTGGTCTCCTGGCAGACACCGGAAATGCCGGACCTCCGGGAAATTGGCCGCTCCATCCACACGGCTCCCGTCATCGTGGAGCTGCCCGCGCCGGCCTCCGGGGTCCTCACCCGAGCGGACGCCGCCGCAGTCGGCGAAACCGTCCTCCTCCTCGGAGCCGGACGCGCCCGCACCGACGACACCATCAATCCTGCGGTCGGTATCGACGAACTCCTCAAAACCGGCTGCACCATCACCGCTGGATCGCCACTCTGCCGGATTCATGCGGCTTCCCATGACGACGCGGACCGCGCCGCGGCCAGCCTGCTCGGACGGGCCTTCACCATTGTCTCCTGATTTCCCATGCGACGTATCCTGCTTGCCCTGCTGCTTCCGCTCGTCTCCCGCGCGGACGGCCCCGCCGACAACATCCCCGAAAATGTCCGCCCGGTCCCGCCGGAAGGCATGGCCATTCCCGACGACGTGCGCGCCACCCTGACGAAAGACGCGGAAGCATTCGCCGCAGAACTCGCCACCGCACGATCCGAACTGGCAGGCAAACCCGCAGAAGCCTATCTCCCGGACGCCGAAATCTTCCACAAGGCGGTCGCATGGGCCCTCCAGTACAACGAATTCTTTGAGCTCAAACAGACGGAGTGGGCCGCGGGGCAACTCCGCGAAGGCCGCCAGCGCCTTGAGGCTCTCCGGCGCGGCGGATTCCCATGGCTGCAGGCCCGCGGTCTCGTTGTGCGGGCCTACCGCTCGAAGATCGATGGCAGTGTCCAGCCTTTCGGCCTCGTGATTCCCGGCTTCCGTCCCCCGCAGTCGCCTCCCCATCCGGCCACGCCGCTCCGACTCGATATCTGGTTCCACGGCCGCGGGGAAAAACTCACGGAACTCGACTTCATCCACCAGCGGCAGACCAATGCGGGCGAATTCACCCCGCCGGACACCATCGTGCTGCATCCCTACGGACGCTACTGCAATGGTTCGCGCTTTGCCGGGGAAACCGACTGCTTCGAAGCGCTCGCCGCCGTACAGCGTGATTACCGCATCGACCCCGACCGCATCGTCGTGCGGGGTTTTTCACTCGGCGGAGCCGCCTGCTGGCACATGGCCACCCACCACCCGCACCTCTGGGCCGCCGCGAATCCCGGCGCCGGATTCAGCGACACCGAACAGTTCCTCAATTTCTTCCAG
Source organism: Verrucomicrobiales bacterium (assembly GCA_044239025.1). Taxonomy (GTDB): domain Bacteria; phylum Verrucomicrobiota; class Verrucomicrobiia; order Verrucomicrobiales; family V1-33; genus V1-33. The sequence continues at coordinate 12,035 of JBIICE010000093.1, read as the reverse complement.
GGGGAATCACTCCAGCCGTTTCCGTGGGAACGCCAGCTCTGGAACCTCTACGACGCCACCACCACAGCCGGCAATCTGCGCAACTGCCCCACCGTCGCCTACAGCGGAGCCAGGGATCGTCAGAAACAGGCAGCCGACCTCATGACCGCCGCCCTGAAAAGCCATGACATCCACCTGACACACATCGTCGGCTCCGACACGGCTCACCAGTACGAACCCGGAGCACGCGCCGAAGTGGCCCGCCGCATCGATGCGCTCGCCCGCCGCGGTCGACTCGCCTTCCCCAGCGAAACGGACTTCACCACCTATACCCTCAGCACCAACCGCTTCGTCCTCGGCTCCATCGACGCCCTCGCCGAACACTGGAAGCCCGCCCGCATCCGCACCCGCCTCGTCCGCGCCGAAGCACCCGCCAGCCTCGCCGGATCGGCCCGCCTCGACATCGAAACCGAAAACATCACCGCCTTCACCCTCACACTGCCGCCGGGTTCGACCGACACCACGCCGCTCAGCGGCATCGCCGTCCGCAGCAGCAACGCCGCCCAGCCGCTCCACCTCAATGCCACGAGAACATCCGATGGTTCCGTCAGCCTGACCTTTCATCTCGCCGACCAGCAATGGCGCGAAGGTCCACCGCCGGAGCATGGTCTCCGCAAACGCCACGGCCTCCAGGGTCCCATCGACGACGCCTTCATGGATTCATTTCTCATCGTCCGACCCACGGGACAGGCCGCCCACCCCAGCACCGCCGCATGGGCCAAAGCGGAAATGGAACGCGCCATCCGCGAATGGCGTCGCCAATTCCGAGGGGACGCCCGCGTCAAGGCGGACTCCGAGGTCACGGAGGAGGACATGAAATCGTCCCACCTCATTCTCTGGGGCGATCCCGCCTCCAATGCCATCCTCGGCCGCATCGCCCCGGAACTCCCACTCCAATGGAGCGCCAGCCACATTACCGCGGGCCCGCGCCAGTTTCCGGCCGACCACCATGCCCTCGTCTGCATCTACCCGAATCCCCTCAATCCCTCGCGCTACGTTGTCGTGAACAGCGGCTTCACTTTCCGCGAGTACGATTATCTCAACAACGCCCGGCAGACGCCCAAACTTCCCGATTGGGCCGTGATCGACCTAGCCACGGCCCCCAATTCCCGCTACCCGGGAGCCATTCCTGCCGCCGGTTTCTTCGGCGAGAAATGGCAGGGCCAATGGTGAAACCTCAGCATTCCGAACCCATCACCCGCATCTCCATGAAATTCTCATTCGCCTTTCTGCTCCTCGCCTTGCTGCCTGCCGGCGCGGATACCGCCAAACCGCTGCAGGTCTACATCCTCGCAGGCCAGTCGAATATGCAGGGCCACGCACAGGTCCGCACCTTTGAACGGCTCCGACTCGACAACGAGTCGAAGCCGCTCCTCGAACTCATGACAGATGCCGAAGGCAAGCCGCGGGTTGCCGATCGCACATGGATCTCGTCGCTCGGCACGGCGGATACGGAACAGACCGGGAAACTCACGGCTGGCTTCGGAGCCGCTCAGGGGGGACCGAAAATCGGTCCGGAATTCACGTTCGGCCTTGCCATGGAAAAAGTCACGGACGCTCCCATGCTGATCATCAAGACTGCATGGGGTGGCCGCAGCCTGCACACTGATTTCCGCCCGCCCAGTGCCGGGCCGTTTCCTTTCCCACCGGGGCAACTGGAAGAACTCGCGCGGAAGGGCAAGGATCCCGACGCCATCAAGTCGGAGAAGGCTGCCCAGACGGGTGCTTCATACCGTCTCATGATCGAACACGTCCGCAGCGTCCTCGCGAACCTCTCCCGCGTCGTCCCGGGCCACGATGCTTCCGCCAAACACGAACTCGCCGGTTTCGTCTGGTTCCAGGGATGGAATGACATGGTCGATTCCGGGGTCTATCCGAAACGCGACCAGCCGGGCGGATACGACGCCTACAGCGAGGCGCTCACTCATTTCATCCGTGATGTGCGCCGCGACCTCGCGGCTCCCAATCTTCCGTTCGTCATTGGTGTCCTTGGTGTCGGCGGTCCCACCGAGGCCTATGGCAAGGACCAACTGCGCTACAAACCCACGCACGACAATTTCCGCAATGCCATGGCCGCCCCCGCCAGCCTCCCGGAATTCAAGGGAACCGTCGCTGCTGTCCGGACGGAACAATTCTGGGACATGGATCTCTCCGCAGCGAAAGCGCGCGAATCGCTCCTCCGCTCGGAAATCCGGGAAAGAATCCGCGAGGGCAAGCTACCCGCTGCCGATGAGAACCGGGAATTCACAGCACTCCGCACAAGCCGACTCAGCGAGCGCGACCGCGCCCTTCTCGATACTGGCATCTCCAATGCCGAATTTCATTACCTCGGCTCCGCCCGCATCCTCGGTGGGATCGGCAAGGGCTGCGCCGATGCCATGGCCCAGCTCAAGGGGCTGCGCGCCGCGTCGCAATTGTCTCCCGCCAATTCCCCATGAAGTTCCGTTTCCTCCTGCTCGCGGTTCTCGGTGCCTGCCTCGCCGCGCCAGCCGGCTCCGCTGCCACGCCCAACATCATTGTGATCATGGCCGACGACCTCGGCTTCGGCGATCTTTCCTGCTACGGAGCCAGCGCAGTGCAGACTCCAGCCATCGATCAGCTGGCGAAGGAAGGGGTGCGCTTCACCAGCGGATACTGCACGGCTTCCACCTGCACACCAACCCGCTTTTCCCTGCTCACGGGGACCTATGCCTTCCGGCAGAAGGGCACGGGCATCGCTCCGCCCAATGGTCCTGCCATCATCCGTCCCGGCACCGAGACGCTGCCCGCGATCCTGAGACGCGCCGGCTACGCCACCGCCGTCATCGGCAAATGGCACCTCGGTCTCGGTGACAAGGCTCCGGACTGGAATGGCGAACTCCGGCCCGGTCCGCTCGATATCGGATTCGATCACTGCTTTCTCCTCCCCACCACCAACGACCGCGTTCCCCAGACGTTCGTGGAAGACCGACGGGTCCGGAATCTCGACCCCGCGGACCCGCTCTGGGTCGGAGCCGCCAAACCCTCCTCGGACCACCCCACAGGCCTCAGCCACCGCAGCAGCCTCAAGTTGGACTGGTCCCACGGCCACAACGACACCATCCACAATGGCATCAGCCGGATCGGCTTCTACACCGGAGGAACCGCGGCCCGCTTCCGAGACGAAGACCTCGCCGACAGCTGGATCCGCGCATCGACCCGCTGGATCGAAGCCCACCGGGACCGTCCCTTCTTTCTCTTCTTCGCTTCCCAGGATATCCACGTCCCCCGCATCGCTCACGAACGCTTTCAGGGGAAATCCACCCTCGGCCCGCGCGGCGACTGCATCCTCCAGCTCGACTGGTGCGTCGGGGAACTCATGAAGTGCCTCGAGAAATACAACCTCGCCAGCAATACGCTCGTCGTTTTCACCTCGGACAACGGGCCGGTACTCGACGACGGCTACCGCGACGATGCCGTGGAGAAACTCGGCAGCCACCAGCCCGCAGGGACCTTCCGCGGCGGCAAGTACAGCGTCTGGGAAGGCGGCACGCGCGTCCCGTTCATCACCCGCTGGCCCGGCACCATCCCTGCCTCCACCTCGGACGCACCTGTCAGCACCATCGACCTCGCCGCCAGCCTCGCCGCACTCACCGGTCAGCAACCCGATCCTCGGGGCTGCCTCGACAGTTTCAACCAACTCGACACGCTGCTCGGAAAGCCGGGATCCGCAGGCCGGACGCACATCCTCCAGCAGGACAACGGCAGCGGCAACTTCGGTCTCCGCCGCGGGCACTGGAAACTCGTCCGGCTCAGAAGCCGCGGCAAATCTCAGGCCCGCGTGAGCCTCGGCGAGCCCCCGCTGCCCACGGCCCTCCATTCTCTGTACCATCTCAACGACGACCCCGGCGAACGGAAGGATGTCGCCGCAGACCACCCGGACATCGCTCGGGAACTCACCGCCGAGCTTGACCGCATCATTGCGGGACGCACCCGCCCGGAAAACTGAACCCGCCCCCGGTGGACACTTTCCACCGCACATGGCCTCATCGCTCCCGCACTTTTCCGCTGTTCTGCTGGCCCTCCTTTCCGCAGTGATCGGCGCGTCGCCGGCTGACTGGATGCCGGCACCGCACGAACGTTGTCAGCTGGTCTGGGCGGAAGCAGCTCCCCGCGCTTTTCAGCAACCCGCTCCTGCCAGCGAAGTCCTCTGCTTCCACTACGGCGGAAACGATCTGCGCTTCGACACCGCAGGCATCCGTCCGATCACGGGTGCATGGGAATGCTCGGTCCTGGCGGAGGGCCGACGCTTCGTCTGCCGCAGCGCCATGAAAACGGATGACCCGTTCCACCTGCCTACCCGCGTCGTGGAGGCAGGCCGCCACTTCCAGCGCGTTGCCTGCGAAGCTCTCCTTTTCACGGATGAAACGGGCGCGACCCTCCCGCAGACGGGTCGACTCGAAATTTCGACCTGGCCGGACCGTCTCGCGTTCCACCTGCAGATCGCCGGCGACCTCCCGGTCACGCTCCGCTGGAATGAACTCTCCGCCACCGGCCGAGGATCCGCCATCCTCAGTACCAGACCGACAGCACCGGATGCCACGGTCACCGCAGACTTGCCCGTGCGTCACGACGCCGCCCTCGGTGGCTTCTGCATCGACCTTCCGGCTACCCCATGGTCCAACGCGGCCGGAACCTACTACCCCGCTGAACACCTCGACCGCATCGATCGCTGGAACTTCTCCGTCCGGAACGACGCCAGCACGCCCGCCGTGGCGCGCATCCGCTTCCGTCAGTCACCCCACCCGGCCATCACTGGCTTCACTCCGGTCCTCTGCGACCCCGACGGCACCCCAACCGGGCTGCCGGTCCAGGTCTCCAAGAACTGGCACCGCCAGCCGCAGAAAGGGAGCCTGCCGCACGATGGTCAATGGTTCCATGGCTTTGCGTGGATCCGCGTTCCACCCCAGTCCCAGCGCCGCTTCAGCCTCGCCATGATCCATGCCAGATTCGGAGGGATCTGCGCCGCTTCGCATGCCCAGCTCTCTCTCATCGGCTGGGGACACAACCAGCTCTGGGAACAGATCGCCGTCGGAAGTTTCGGCGAAAGCCTCTGTCTCGAACCCGACCGCATCCAGCGCCGCTGCTTCCTCACGGACATCCGCCCGCTCATGACGCTTCCAGCCAGATCGACGGGCTCGTCGCCGGCGCAACCCTGGTCATGGGCCGGCAACTGCGGTGGTGGCGACTTCTTCACCTGGATCAATCCCGCCGGACAATACCAGCCATGGCACCGCACCCGCACGGATTACCGCGCTCCCGGTCCCTGTCTCACCGAGTCCACCTATCACGAACATTCACCGGATCACGGGATCACGTCGGTCATCAGAGTCTCGGTTCCCCGCGGCAACGATCACCTGCGCTGCTTCTTCCATCTCCGCAGCGATGTCCACCAGCCCATCCGCTGGCAGCGGCTCGCCTTCTTCCAGCTCGGTGCCGACTATTACCATGAAACCCCGGCCCGGCTCGCGGCCACGGGCAATCGCCACGGCCTCGACACGGAATGGACCCCCACCCAGGCGCGGGACCGCTACGACCGTTCCCACATTCCACTCCGCGGCCCATCTCCGTGGATCTCCCTGCACGGAGTCGACTCCACAGCCCTGCGCGACGGCGTCGCTCGCGCCACCCGCGGCCTCATCATCCGGTCATGGCAAGCCCGGCTCCATGGCCAGCCCGCGGAACCTCACGCCTCTTTCTTCACGACCGAATGGGGAAAGGGAAATCACCGCACCATCGCGGAACTCGCGCCGCCCCAAGGCATCACGGAACTGCTGCCGGGTGACTTCATCGACGCCACCCTCGAACTCGTCGTCTTCCCGGGCGACGCCAGCGCCTACTACGGACCCGATGCCGCGTTCCGCCATGCCCTCGCGGCCTCAGCCGATTCATGGCGGCTGGTCCTGCGCGAAGCGGCCGGCAACGACTTCTCCATCACCACGAGGACAGGCCGCATCACGCTCCCGTACCCGCTGAGCGTCCAGACCAGTCCCAGTGGCGCTGCCGACCTCACCCTGCACGGTGGCCTCGGTCATATCCCCGTCAGCTTCACTCACCTCCCCTCTCCCCACGGATTTTCCCTCGCCGCAGGCAACTCCCGCGAACAGCATTGGCAGACCGACTGGGACGCCGAAACCGGAACATGGAGGGCCACGTTCAATGTCGCCGCTCCCCCAGCCGGCGAATCACTCCGGCTGCGGTTTGCGCCGACCCCCTGATTTCAAAGCTTCAGCCCCGGCAACCGCGCGGCCTGCCCAATCCATGCGCGCAGTTGCTTCTCGTCAATTTCTCCCTCGCCCACATCAAACCAGCGCGAATCCCCGCTCCTGGCCGTCCCGCCCGGCGGCAGCGGATCAAGTCGCAACCCGCGGAAAAATGTCACCTTCACCGACCGGGTGAAAACGTGCAGCGACAGAAACCAGCAACCATTTTCCACCCCATAAAGCGGTGAGTTCCACTTCACGGCCCGGCTCACCCCGGGCACCGACTGACCAATGATGCGGTCGATCTGACCGGCCGTCTCCCGCTTCCAGCCACTCAGGGCTTCCAGCCACTCTCTCACCGGCCCATCCCCCTCGCCCTTTGCAATCTGTGGATTCCCCCCCGCCAGCAGCACAACGGGATGGTCCTGCGCCACCATGCGATCTGTCCGGGCCGATTTCTTCTTCATCTCTGCCGGAATGTAAGTGGTGTTCGCTCCGTATTCCAACCACACGAATGCGGCGGCGACCTCTGTCCGCGTGATTCCGTAACTTTGCTGCAATGAATTCCCGAGCGATCCCGCCCTCAGGACCACGCCGCCCAGCCATGCCATCATGGCTGGCTCGTTTCGCTGCACTTGCCACCGCTTCGCTCGCCCCGGCAGCCGACCAGTCAGATCATTCCTTTTTCGAAAACCGGATCCGTCCGGTCCTCGCCTCTCAGTGCTTTGAGTGCCACAGCAGCCAGTCGGAACGGCTCCGCGGCGGCCTCCGGCTCGATAACCGCACGGATTTCCTCAAGGGCGGCATCGACGGTCCCATCGTCACCCCGGGAAATCCCGCCGGAAGCCTGCTCATCCAGGCCATCCGCCACGACCACCCCGAAATCAAAATGCCCCCGCCGAAAAGCGGGCGAGCACGCCTTTCCGATGACGTCATCAGCGACTTCACCGCATGGGTCAAAGCAGGCGCTCCCTACCCGGAGACCGGCACGACAAAACCAACCGCCAGCTCGGCCAGCGACCGCCCATGGTCGCTCCAGCCCCTGCGCCACCCGGAACCTCCCAGGGTCGCCGATCCGCAATGGCCCCGGCAGCCTCTCGACTCGTTCATCCTTGCGAAGCTTGAGTCCGCGGGCCTCGCACCGGAACCCAAGGCCGATCTCCTGACCCTGATCCGCCGCGCCACCTTCGATCTCACGGGACTGCCGCCGGAACCGGAGGAAATCGATGCCTTCCTTGCCGACCCTGCACCGGATGCCTTCGCGAAAGTTGTCGACCGCCTCCTCGCTTCCCCACACTACGGCGAACACTGGGGCCGCCACTGGCTTGATGTCGTCCGCTATGCCGACACGGCCGGAGATACCGCCGACTACCCGGTCCCCGATGCCTGGCGCTACCGGAACTACGTCATCGACTCCTTCAACACAGACAAACCCTATCACGAATTCGTCCGGGAACAGATCGCAGGAGACCTCCTCGCAAAGGATGGCCCCCCGGAGAAGTACGCGGAGCGCATCACGGCCACGGGCTTCCTCGCGATCTCGCGGCGCTTCGGCTTCGATTCCGAAAATTACCACCATCTGACCCTCCAGGATACCATCGACACGCTCGGTCAGAGCTTCCTCGGCCTGACGCTTGGCTGCGCCCGTTGCCACCATCATAAATTCGACCCGGTGAGCACGCAGGACTACTACGGGCTCTACGGCATCTTCGCGAGCACCCGCTTCGCTTTCCCCGGATCGGAACAGAAGAACCGCTACCGCGCCATGGTCCCGCTGGTCCCGCCGGATGCCTCGGAACCGGCCCTGCGCAGCCTCCTCAGCGAGTTCGCCGCTTCCGGGACCGCCCCGCAGGGAATTCTCCGCTCTCTCGATGATCTCGACGGCGACTTTGAAATGCAGCGCGCAGCCTCCGGCGGCAGCTACGGCGTCCTCGTCCCTCCATGGTTCTACGATGGCTCCATCTCCGTCAGCCCGGAAGCCCAAAGCCCCTTCCGCAGCCTCCATCCGTTCGGATCGGTCGGCGTCACGCTGCCACAGGGCACGGCCTCGGTCTGGCAAGCGCTCCCGGCAACCCACCGCCGTGGCCGACTCCACATCAGCATCGACTTCCGCGCCCGCGGCTCTGCCAACCCCAGCGGTCACTACCAACTCGCTCTCGGCCTCCGCAACGGCCCTTCTGCGCTCACCGCCCAGATTGCAGCCACAAACCTCACGCTCTTCCCGGACGACCATCCCATCACCATCCCGCTGCCCGCACCGGGCGACTGGCATTCCCTCCACCTCACTGTCGACCTCGACCATCGCTCGGCCTCGGGTTCCCTGGAACGACCCGGCGAATCCCTCCCGATCTCCCCCCATCGGCTCAATCCCTCATGGCAGGGTGCCATCGAGTCGGCTCTCATCTCTTCGCAGTCTTCCAGCCACACGCCCCCGGTCACGGACGTCGATAATTTTGCGTGCCAGACCCAGCCCATCCCGCCCACGGCCACCGTGCCGGCCATTCCCGCAGAATTGCGCGATTCACTCGCATCGCTGGAACAGGAACTCGCTGGCCTCATTGGCTACGACGGCGACCTCGAGGGCCAGCCCCCGGATCAGCCGCCCGCCGCACCATGGCACCCCGGCCCCAACAGTGCGGTGAAAATCACCGCCGCCGCCCAGAGCCCGTTCCATCACCTCTACCCGGCTGGCAAGCTCGGCATCTCGCTCCCGAATCAACAGGAATACAATGGCCTCGGACTCAACCTGCCGCAGCCATGGAACGAGGCGAAGGCAGCGACACTTCACGCCAGTTTCGACTTCCGCCCGGGCAGCAGCGGAGACCATCCGGACAGCAGGGGCACATGGCGCTTCCACCTCGGCCACGGTCCCGCCTCGGCTGCCGTCGAACTCGGCTTCCATGCCACTACCCTCTTCCTCCGCAGCGGCAAGGAATTCCGCGAAGCCGCGCCGCTCCAGCAGGGCCAGTGGCACCACGTGCAGTTGACCCTCGATCTCCGCGCAAAAAAATACACCGGCAGCGTTTTCTCGGGCACCTCCTCGGCCAGCTTCAGCGGCGACTTCGCCGAAGCATGGGATGGCACCATCGACTACGCCTTCATCGACTCCGGCGGGCACCTCAGCGGCACCAAACCATCGCTCGCCGCTGACAACTTCTCCCTCGGCACCACCGCCATTCCCGCGCCGGTCAGCACGCCCGCTGATCCCGCCAACGCCTCACCCGCCACCTCACGCCCCGCACGCATCGCGGAACTCAGGGCACAGATCGATACCGCCAAAGCGGCCAGCAAGGCCCGCCAGCAGGCCCTCGAATCCAAACTGGCCAGCGGGCCCATTCCGCTCGCCTACGGTGTCACTGATGGCACTCCGCAGGACGCCCGCATCCAGCAGCGCGGTGAACCCGACCGACCCGGAGACTCCGTGCCCCGCGGCTTCCTCGCCGTCCTCGGCTCATCCCAACTGCCCCCGCAGACGGGCGGCAGCGGCCGCCGCGAACTGGCTCACTGGATCACAGATCACAACCACGCCCTCACGTCGCGCATCATCGCCAACCGCATCTGGCAATACCACTTCGGGCACCCGCTCGTGCGCACCCCCAACGATTTCGGAAACCGCAGCGAACCTCCCACTCATCCGGAGCTGCTCGATCACCTCGCCTCCTCGCTCCAGCAGATGGGATGGTCCCTGAAATCACTCCACCGCTCCATTCTCCTGAGCGCCACATGGCAGCAGGCGACCGCCATTCCCAAGGCCAGCCGCCACGCTGACCTGTACGCGGGCTTCCCAAGACGCCGCCTCACCGCCGAGGAACTGCGCGACAGCATCCTCGCGGTCAGTGGCACGCTCGACCGTTCCCGCGGAGAAGCCCATCCCTTTCCTCCCGCCACCACGTGGTCCTTTTCCCAGCATAACCCTTTCACCGCGGTCTACGACCACCGCCGCCGCTCGGTCTACCTCATGGTCCAGCGCCTCAAACGCCATCCCTTCCTCGCCCTGTTCGACGGCGCCGACCCCAACGCCTCCACCCCGGACCGACGCCCCACCACCGTCCCCACCCAGGCGCTCTACTTCCTCAACGACCCCTTCGTTCATGAAAACTCCCTCGCCGCAGCCGACCACTTTCTGAAGTCGGCCAGCGACGAGTCCGCACGCATCGGCATGGCCTACCGCCGCGCACTCGGCCGACCTCCCAGCCCGGAGGAAACCAGCGATGCCATCGCATTCCTCGCGGCCTACCGCGATTCCGTCGTTTCCACGGTCGATGGCAGCCCGGAACGCCCGGCCTGGGCTGCCCTGGTCCGCACGCTCTTCGGCAGCAACGAATTCCTGCACTGCGACTGACTTCCACACCCGCATGTCCCGAACCATGAACGACGCTCCGCTGTCTCTGTCCCGCCGTGCCGCCCTGCGATCCATGGTCGCCGGTTCCTCGCTCTTTCCCGGGATTCTCACCAGCCTCCTCGCGGACACCCGCGACCCGCTCGCGGCTCACCCAGCCCTCTTCCCGCCAAAGGCCAAACGCGTCATCTTCATTTTCTGCAATGGCGGCGTCTCCCATGTCGATTCCTTCGATCCCAAGCCCCTGCTCTTCAAAGACGCCGGCAAATCCGTCCGCGTGGACGAATGGCAGGGCCGGAAGGGCGACTACCATATGTACCTCACGAAACCACTCTGGCAGTTCCAGCCATATGGTCAGTGCGGTACCGAAGTCAGTAGTCTCTTCCCCCACATCGCCCAGTGCGTCGATGACATCTGCGTCATCCGCTCCATGCGCTCGGACCACACCAACCATTACGAGTCCACCCTCGGAATGCACTGCGGTTCCTTCAGCTTCGCCCGGCCCAGCATCGGTTCGTGGGTCAGTTACGGTCTCGGTTCCGACAATCAGAACATGCCGTCGTTCGTCGTCCTCGCCCGCCAGACCCCCTACGCAGGCAACCAACTCTGGGCGAGCGACTTTCTCCCCGGTGCACATCAGGGTACCCTGGTGGCTCCCGGCGCGGAACCCATCGCCAATATCCACCGCCGCGCCGCCAGCGACTCTCTCCAGTCGCTCGAACTCAAGGCCATGGCCCGCATGAACCAGCGCCACCTCAACAGCCGTCCCGGCGACCCCCTGCTTTCCGCCCGGATCCGCTCGTTCGAAACTGCCTTCGGTATGCAGATGGAGGCCCCGGAGATCCTCGACCTTTCCAGGGAATCCGACGCCACCCACGAACTCTATAACCTCAAACGCGGCTCCACCGACGGCTTCGGCTGGCAATGCCTCGTCGCCCGCCGCCTCGCCGAACGCGGCGTCCGCTTCATCGAGGTCATCGACGGAGGCTCAGGCACGAACGGCAACTGGGACTCCCATGGCGACATGAACGCCCACGGCCCCCTCGCCCTCAATATCGACAAACCCATCGCCGGACTCCTCAAGGATCTCAAACAGCGCGGCATGCTCGACGACACTCTCGTCGTCTGGACCACCGAGTTCGGCCGCACCCCCTTCAAGGAAGCCCCAGGTCAGGCGGGCCGCGAACACCACCACTGGGTCTTTTCCTCATGGCTCGCCGGCGGCGGCGTCAAACCCGGGATCGTCCACGGCGCCTCCGACGAACACGGCATCCGCGTCGCCCGCGATGAAGTCCACGTGCACGACTTCCACGCCACCATTCTCCACCTCATGGGCCTCGATCATGAGAAACTCACCTACCGCCACAACGGACGCGACTACCGCCTCACCGATGTGGCAGGACATGTGGTCAAACCGATCCTCGCCTGAAACAAGG
>JBIICE010000306.1:0-3886 GCA_044239025.1 Verrucomicrobiales bacterium | reverse complement strand
GGCGGCCTCGCCGCCGCAGTCGGCTATCACTTTTACCTGCGGTTGCAGCTGGCAGCGCTCAAGGCTCCCTCGGGTTCTCCGGCCACCATCGCGGCCTCGCAGCCGCGCAGCCTTCCCCCCGGAGGGCGCAAAGCGAAGGCGAAATCGGAAACCGAAAGCAAGCTCGAAGCGGCCACGGAACCGACCCGCAACGGGATGCGACGCCTTTTCGCGCGCTCGAAGGCGATCTTTTCTCTGTCCCGCGAGGAAACCGAAGCGCTTCTTGAGGACCTTGAGAAGAATGGCCGGATTGCCTCGCCGCTCGACGCCACTACCCTCATGGCGGCTTACGCCCGCCTCGCGGAATTCGACCCGCAGGCCGCCATGGAACGCGCCGGTGCACAGAAACGCCAGACGCGCGACATCGGAGCTTTTGCCGTCATGTCGGAATGGCTCGTCAAGGACCGCACGGCCGCAGTTTCCTGGTTCCAGACCCTTCCCGACAACGAAGACAAGCAGCGCTTCCTTCAGGTGCTCAATTTCGCGGGCTCATCCGACCCCACCCTGTCGGCCGAACTCACGGGATCCATTGCCGACCCCGAAAAGCGCGCCCAGGCGGTGCGCGATTCCATCCGATCGATGGCATGGAGCAATCCGGAACTGGCCATGAAGCGGCTGGAGGAAATCGAGGACCCCGACCAGCGCGCGGAAGCGGAACGCGATGTCCTGCGCGGTCTCGCCATGCGCGAACCCGAACGCGCCGTCGCCACGGCCTTCAGCAAGCCGGACGGCGATCCCTCCCGCACGGGTGCGGTCGACCTCGTCCGTCAGTGGTCGGATCAGGATGGTTCGGCTGCCCTCAAATGGATCGCTTCCCAGCCGGGTGATGTGCAGGCGGAAATCCTCGCGAAGGACAAGGGCCTCAAACGGGGCTTCGCCGGGGCCTCGGCCGATGAAGTGAAATCCGCGGCGCTCAAGGTCAACGATCCCACGCAGCGAGACCGGCTTCATGCCGCATGGATCAATGCCCAGGCGGGCAGCAATCCGGAAGCTGGCTTCACCCACCTTTCCAATATCAAGGACCGCGAAACCCAGAGCCTTTCGGCGGCCAATCTCGCCGCCGAAGCCGCCCGCAAGGACAATCCGGAAGCAGTGGAACAATGGCTTTCCTCGAATCCCCCTGCCCCGGTTCAGTCGGCCGCCATCGCCCGATACGCGGAAACCGTCGGCCGCAACGACCCCATCGCAGGCAAGGAATGGGCGCAGCGCATCCCGGATCCCAAGGTGCGTTCAGAAGTCGAAACGAAGCTCGCCAATCCGAAGTAATCGACTCGCAAAGCAGCGCCCTCAGCGGGACATCGCTTCCAGTTCGGTCACGGCAGCGACTACCGCGGCCGGATCGATTTCGTGCACTTCCCGGGCCTGCCCCGGTGCTGTCACCATGGTGATGGTGAGTTCTCCGCCGAGGTGCTCGCGGAAATCCTCGAGCCCGCGCAGAATGCTGAGCGTGCCGTCGGCTTCCCGCCGCCCGAGCGTTTCGTGCCAGACCTGAAAGCCGGCCCGCCGGATCACGGAGAGGATGCGCAGGGCGTCGGCTCGCGCGAGCATGCCCTTCCCGGCCGCATAGAGCAGATCGACGGCCATCCCGATGGCGACGGCCTTCCCATGACTGAGCGCATAGCCGGTCATCGGTTCGATCCGGTGCGCCACCCAGTGACCGAAATCCAGCGGCCGCGCGGAACCCAGTTCAAAGGGATCGCCTCCGCCACAGATGTGCTCGACATGCAGTTCCGCGCTGCGCCGGATCAGGCGGCGCAGCATCCCGTCGTCCAATGACCCCAGCAGATCGGCCTGAGTCTCGAGTTCTGCGAAAAAATCCCGGTCCCGGATGAGGGCGACCTTGATGGCTTCGATGATCCCATCGCGCCGCCCGGCTTCGGGCAGGCTGCGCAGAAAGGCATGATCGTTCACCACGGCCCAGGGCACCGCAAAGCTCCCCACCCAGTTCTTCTTGCCGAACCAATTGACCCCATTCTTCACGCCGACCCCGCCATCGCCCTGGCTCAGCGTTGTGGACGGCATCCGGATATGCCGCACACCCCGGTGCGCGGTCGCCGACGCAAAGCCCACGAGATCAAGCAGGGCCCCGCCACCCATGGCCACCACAAAGCTATGACGGTCAATCCCGGCCCGCTCCACCGCTTCCCAGATCCTCTCGACAAGCCGCCAGTCGTTCTTGCAGGCTTCGCCGCCTTCCAGTGCCATCGGTTCCCTCACCAGTTCCCATTCGCCCGACCGCGCTGCAAACCATGCGTTGAGCTGCCCGGCCAATTCGGGCTGACCTCTCAGGAGGGCGGCTTCGGCCACCACGAGGACTTTCCGTTTCCGTCCGGCGGCGTCGCTGCCCCGCAGCGCTGCTTCCATCACCGAGTTTCCGGGGGCAAAGGCACCGTCGGTGAAAAAGACGCGGTGGGGCTGAGAGATCGCTACGCTTCGGGAGATCACGGGAATGTCGGGTTGCGTCATGCGGGAAGGACGCATGGTCTGACACCCAACGTGCCTGCCCGGCCGCGGCTTACGAAGTTTTCCCTGATTTACCATCCCATGGTGGCCCGATTCTTCCTTCCGGATGACCGGGCTTTCCTGCGGCCATTCCCTCCGCTACCATCCGAACCATGATCCGCTTCCTCCCCTTTGCCCTGCTGATCGCCACGCCTGCCCCTGCGGCGCTTCCGGAATACGATGCCGCCATCGCCGCAGAGGTGCAGCAGCCGACGTCCCGGCTCGGCAATGCGGTCACTTTCAATGGCACGAACAGCGCCCCGTTCAACTTCGGGAACATCTCGGGCGATGCCACCTTCGAATTCATCCTCGCGGGGACTCCCAGCACCCTGAATGGCTACCTCGCCGTCGGTGCCAATACCACCAGCAATCTCCGCTTCGAACAATGGTACGATACCAATCAGCTCGGCATGACCCAGCTGGGGGTCGCCGATTACCTTTTCTCTCCGCCCGTCGCCACGCCGGTGCAGGTCACCCACATCACCTATGCATGGAATGGCACGGACACCATGCGGCTCTTCGTTAATGGTCTCCCGGCATCGTCGGCCAGCGGCATCGCGCCTGCCTTCGGCATGCCCAGCGGTCAGGGCCGCCTCGGAGCCAACCCGTCCAATGGCGAGGGCATGGTCGGCACCATCTACCGCATGACCTGCTACGATGGCCTCCTTCCCGACGCCACGATCCTCAGTCATGCCGACGCCTTCACCGGCACCAAACGCCCGCCAGTCATCTCCGCCTTCTCGGCATCGCCACCCGCCGCGCTGCCGGGTCAATCCATCACGCTCACATGGTCGGTCACCGCCGCGGCCAACGTCACGCTCGATGGCAGGGACGTCTCGGCCGTCACCTCGTTCACGACTCCGCTCAGCGCGACCACCACGTTCCGCCTGAACGCCAGCAATCCGAATGGTTCGGCGACCGCGACGCTCACCGTTCCGCTGATTCAGCCAGCGGGACACCTTGTGATCTCGGAATTCATGGCGGAGAACCAGGGGACGCTGGCGGATGAAACCGGTGCGTTCCCGGATTGGCTCGAGCTTCACAATCCCACCACCGGACCGCTGTCGCTGAGTGGTCTCTATCTGACGGACGACCCTGCGAATCTCCGTCGCTGGCCACTGCCGGATCGCTCGCTCGCCCCGGGTGCCTATCAATTGATCTTCCTTTCGGGTCGGACGGCTACGCCGGCCACGGGTCCCTGGCACGCCGATTTCCGGCTGGCGAAAGCGGGCGAATATCTTGCGCTGACCGACGGTGAGCGTGGCATCCACGCCTTCGCGCCGGCCTTTCCGCCTCAGGAGGAAGATGTTTCCTACGGACTGACGGGAGCGGACCCTGCGTTGGC
>JBIICE010000092.1:0-15558 GCA_044239025.1 Verrucomicrobiales bacterium | reverse complement strand
GACAGCGGCGGCGGCAGCCGGCCCTGATCGCCCATGGCGGGCTGGGAACCGCTGAAATGCGCGAGCCGATCGGGTGCCACGCCGCCGAGGCCGCGTCGTTCATGGCAGGCGATGCATTGGAACGTGATCATGTAGCGGTGCAGTTCAGTGCGTTCGTCGGGGGCCTGAGGCGAAGGCACGGCGAGGGCCGCCCTGATCCAGTCGCGCTGCTCCGGAGACAATCCGAAGCGCGGCCACGGACCATCCGCATCACTGAGGCATCCGGCCCCGGCCCGCAGTTCCGGGAGCGGTCTGGCGGCCGTGGACTTCAGTCCTGCATCGTCATGACAGCGGGCACAGCCGAGTTCTGCAAAGGCCTTTCGTCCGGCGGCCGCGAGCATCGGATCCACCGGTGGCACCAAAGGAACCGCGACGGCACCATCCCACGCCGTGAGCCAGTCCGCGGGAATCGGCCCCATGGACTGACCGCCGCCTTCCATGGCGAATTCCAGCAGCGGGTCGCGGCCTGTGTGGTAGTAAGTGAATTCGAAACGATGGCGCCCCGGCGGCAATTCGATGGTTCCCTCCTTCTGCTGAACGCCCCGGCGGTCGCTTGGCGCCAGGTCCAGAACCGTCTCCTTGCCGATCACGAGACGGCCGCCATTGAACTTCCCCTGAAACCGGTACGGTCCACCCTTGCTGAGGCGCAGCCAGCCCGAGAAGACGACCGCGCTGTGGTGCGGAAGCTTTTCCATGCCCGGGACAGCGAAGGTTTCGGTCTGTCCGGCCCGCTCGGGCTTCACTTCCTCGCTGCCGATGCCTTCGAAAACGCGGCCACGGTGCAGGGTGTAGCGGAGGCGGCCAGGCAGTCTGGTTTTCTGGAGGAGAAAGTGAGCGATCTTTTCGGTTTCGTGACGCGGGAGCCGCAGGTCGGGCATGCGGCCCGAGGGACGCACCGCGTGCGGACGCTCGAGAAAATCCGTCAGACTGGCGAAGCTGTAGCGGTTCTCCATGACTCCCATCGGGATGGCCTCCGTGACGGCCTGTTCATGGCCTTCGGCATCGCGCGGCGCATGGCAGGCCGCGCAGCCCCGCGCATGAAAGAGCCGGTGACCCTCGACGGCCGCGACGGCGTCGGGCACGGATGGCTCGAGGGTTTTGTCCTGAAGCGAACGAAGGAAGTGAGTCAGTTCCCGTGCGAGCTGCTGACGTTCCGCGGGACTGCGGCCCGTCATGACATCGGGCATTGTGGTTCCCGGCTTCGCCTCATGGGGATTCTGCAGGAAGCGTTCGAGGTAATCCGGATGGAGGCGGGCACCCACGGCAGCGAGCCGCGGAGCCTTCCTTGCTTCGCTGCGGGCGGCATCTTCGTGACAGGCGACGCAGTTCAGTTCCGCAAGGAGCACCGATCCCTTCACTGCCGGTTCCAGCTGACTGCGAGCAAGGCCACCGATCACCGGAGGCACCTCGGCCCCATGAGACCACGCACCAACCATCATGAGCATGAGCGCCGCAACGCTTCCCTGAATTCGCAACATGCCGTGCCCCTACCACAGCCCCGGAGGTCCGCTCCAGCAACTTTCCATGCGGAATCACGGGACGCCGCCGCGTCATTCGGCGGGAACCACCACGCGGAGACGGACGTACCTGCGGCCGCCGGTTCCCGCATCGACTGAGGCAGTCACCAGTTGATGGGTGCCGTCATCGCTCTGCTGCGTCTCCTCCACGCCGGACCGTGACCACTGCACGAGGTCGTCGCTCCATTCCGCCTGAACGGTGGTGCCATCCCGCTGCGCGGCGGATCCCCGGTAGTAGACCAATTCCAGACGTCCCGCGCTGCGGTTCAGTTCCGCGCGGACCGCGCTCGCCTTCCGTGGGTCCAGTTCCAGGGCGAATTCGGCGGCGTTGCTCAAGCCATCGGCATCCGGATCCGCCCCACCGGCCGCCTCGCCCGCATCCGCCGTCGTTCCGAAATGACGCATGCGCCAGGTTTGCCCGGCATTCTGCCCGGTTGTGCTGAAGGTCAGGGGGGCACTGTAGCCAATCCCCTTGGCATTCCGGGCATAGGCACGGAAAACATGGCTCCTCCCCGGTGCCAGTTCATTGACCCAGAGCGAATATCCCTGCTGCGATCCAGTCCCGGTCACCTGCCGCACTCCCGCACCACCGATGGCCGGCTCCGGATTGATCACGCGCAGCGCCGCCACCACACCGTATTCCGTGACCGCATCGCCCCCATCGCCTGTCACCGCACCGCCGAGCCATGCCCCGGTTCCGCCAATGGCTCCGAGCGACGGCAAGCCCAGCAGCGGGACCGACCTCGTATCGACGGCCACACTGCCGATTTCCACCGAACCGGGTCGCGGCCACAGGCGGACCGGGCGGAATCCGGTGGATTCCCCCGCAACAGTCGGAACCCGGCCGGAGCGCGCCCCCAACCGGGCAACGGGTACGGGCTCACTCCATGAGCCACCGCGGGACACCCGGAATTCACCATTCAGTGGCCCCCGGGGATCACTGGCTCCGTTCTTGTAGGAGAAATTCGAATCCCAGTCCCAGCACCATTCCGCGACATTCCCCGCGACATCGAAAAGTCCGAACCCGTTCGCTTCGAAACTCCCCACGGGTGCGGTGTACGGAGTGAGCCCGGTCGCGTAGGCCGGATGGTACCCCCGAGGCGCACTCCCGTCATAACTCCCGATCCTCGTGTCGGAGGCAAAGTAATTGAGCTTGATGTGATAAGCAATGTCGCCCCAGGGAAAACGGGTCCCCGCGGAACCACCACGGGCGGCCTTTTCCCATTCTGCCTCAGTCGGAAGCCGATAGCCATTGACCCCCCAGCAGACCGTGATCGCCGATGCGGTACCGACCCGGTAGACATGAACGGGCAGATGCGCCGGATTGGTGTAGTATACGGGCACCAATCCTTCTCTGAGACTGCGGGCGTTGCACCATTTGATGGCCTGATGCCACGTGACCCCGACCATGGGATGAGTCAATCCCTTGCCCGTCTCCGGCGGCAGGTCGGTGAATCCGTTCGCGCTGGCCCATGTCCGCACTTCCCTCCACTGCGCCAGCGTGGTTTCCCGCTGCTGGCAGAGAAAGCTGCTGACATGCACCGAGACGGGCGGAGCATCTGTATCCGTGTCGCCGCTGGTGCGTCCCATCGTGAAGAATCCGGCCGGGATCAGGGAGAATCCCGTTGGCCGAGTTGGTTCTCCTGAACCATCATCCACCGAAATCCGGAAGCGCATCTGCGGGTTGTTGCGGCGGGGCCAATCACTGCCCGCATCCCAGACGATTTTCTTTCCAGTGCCGGCTTTCATTTCAGGGCCAATATCGCCGGTCACGCTGGTCACCGGAACCTGCCACAGTTCACAGGGGTCCTGAGAAACTTCGAGCATCACCCGCGCCGATGACACATCCTTGAGCGCAAGGTCATAGCCGATGTCCACGAGCAGGGACTGCGGCCGCTGCCTCGCCGTGACGCCACTGACCTCAAATCCGGCGCGCACCAGCGTCGGGCCCATTCCCAGGATTGCCATCATGGACGTCAACTGGGCCGCCCGCGTGGCTCCGGAGAATCTGTTCGTCATGATCGGGCAACGTAGTGAGGCGGCCATCCGGAGAGCAAGGAAAAACCACACGCCCCGTTCCGGCGATCATGGCGGCGCGGGCCGTGGCCGGAGGATGCACTCCGGTGATGTTCACGGCGGAATCACGAGACCACCCCGGCCTCGCGCTGGGCCTCCTCCATTCTCGCGGCCATGTCGCTCTTCTGGAGAGCGGCAATCATTTCCTCAAGGTCGCCATCCATGAACGATGGCAGATGGTAGAGGGTGAGATTGATGCGGTGATCCGTGACGCGGTTCTGCGGGAAATTGTACGTGCGGATTTTTTCCTCGCGGCCGCCCGATCCGATGAGGCTGCGGCGGTGCGCGGAATAGCGGGCGGCTTCTTCCTGCTGTTTGCGTTCCAGCAGGCGCGAGCGCAGCACCGTCATGGCTTTCTCCCGGTTCTTGATCTGGCTGCGTCCGTCCTGGCATCGGACGATCATGCCCGTGGGCAGGTGCATGATCTGGACGGCGGAATCGGTTGTATTGACACCCTGTCCGCCATGACCACCGGCGCGGCAGACCTCGATGCGGAGGTCGTCGGGCCGGATCTGGACATCGACTTCCTCGGCTTCGGGCAGGACCGCCACGGTGGCAGTCGATGTGTGAATGCGTCCCTGCGCCTCGGTGGCGGGAACGCGCTGCACGCGATGGACACCGCTTTCGTATTTGAGCCAGCGGAAGACTTCCTCGCCCGATACCTTGAAGATGACTTCGCGGAATCCTCCGGCATCGGATGAATTCGCTTCCATCGGCTCGACTTTCCAGCCGCGGCCCTCGGCGTAGCGCACATACATGCGCATGAGGTCGCCGGCGAAGATGGCGGCTTCATCGCCGCCGGTCCCTGCCCTGATTTCGACGAGGGCGTCGCGGTCCTCGGTCGGATCGCGCGGCAGCAGGGCGTACTGGATTTCCGAGGCCAGAGCCATCATCCGTTCCTCGAGCCCGGGTAGTTCCTCGCTGGCCATGGACGCCAGTTCGGCATCGTCGCCTTTCGCGAGATCGGTGGCCTCGCTGATGTCCCGCCCGGTCTGCAGGTAGCGGTCCCAAGAAGCCAGCAGGCGCCGCACGGCGGCATGCTCGCGCGTCATGTCCCCGGCCCGGCGCGCATCCGCAAAGAAATCAGGCGACGCGATGGCGGCCTCCAGTTCCTGGAGCCGCATCTTCTTCCGCTCGATCAGTTCAGCGTAATCCATGGGGCAGGTTTCTCGGCGGCGGGGTCGGCCGTGGCTCCGGGGTCAAACAAAAGCGGCGCGTGCCCGCTGACCGGACACGCACCGCTCGAAAACCGGAAAGTCAGACGACTACGCTCCCGCCGGGGAAAGCTTTGGCTTGGCCGCGCGGCGCAGCTGCACGCCACCGAAGCGCTTGGCGAATTTGTCAACCCGTCCGGCGGTGTCGACGAAGCGCTGTTCGCCCGTGAAGAACGGGTGGCAGGCAGCGCAGATGCCGATTTTGACCTCTTTCTGGGTCGAACGGGTATGATACACGGTACCGCAGGTGCAGGTGACGGTGGCGGGCTGGTAGTTGGGATGCAGATCGGCCTTCATGGCAGGATATGGATGGTTTGATTGGGAAAATTGTCGGGGAAGTCACCGGGGAAGCGGGAGCGGACCCGGCCTCCGGTCGCCTGCGGGAGGCCGACTTCTCCAGCCGTGATCGGGCGGGAGATGACCGTAGCTGCCATCCCGGGCGATGCAAGTGGCATTTGCATTCCGCAAACCGGAAGGATTCGGGTGCTGTCAGCGTGCGGCGGCCTCGGCGGCAATGGCGGCAACGGTTTTTGCGGTGGCTCCATGATGCTGCGCGAGGGCGGCGCGGCCGCGGTCGGCTTCGGCGCGGGCGGCTGCGGGGTCGTCGAGCATGGCGGCAATGGCCGGGGCCAGCTCGTCGAGAGCGCGCACCTGCCGGATGCCGCGGGCGGCATGGAGGAGCTTCATGAGCGGCAGAAAATTGTCCATGTGGGGACCGCAGATCACGGGAACCCCGGCCGCGATGGCCTCGGCGGGATTCTGCCCGCCATCGGCAAGGAAGCTCTTCCCGATGATCACCAGACTGGCAAGGGCCTGCCAGTCGCGCAGTTCCCCGGTGGAATCGATCACAAGAACCGGGGCACGGAAAGCCTCGCGGTCCGGTGCCGCCGGCCGAAGTCCGGAACGCAGGACGCACGCGATACCCGCATGCTCGAGGGCAGCGCGCACTTCGTGGCGGCGCTCGGCATGCCTCGGGGCCACGGCCAGCCTCACGCCCGGCCGATCCCGCAGAACTCCGCTCAGGGCCACTGCCATGGCCGCTTCTTCACCATCATGCGTACTCGCAGCGAGCACGAATTCCCGTCCGGAGTCCCACAGGCCATGCAGCAGTTCCTGGAACTCGGCGGTCCGCGGCTCGCGGGCTGTCCCGGCAAGGTCGTATTTCACACTGCCCGTGCAGGCAATGCTTCGGGCGGGCACCCCGATACCCTCCCAGCGGGCGCGGTCGGCTTCGTCCTGCACCAGCACCCTGCGCAGTTGACCGAAAACCGGAGCCGCCAGCCAGCGCAGCGCCCGGTAGCGACGCTCGCTCCTCGGGGAAAGCCGCGCATTCGCCAGCACCACCGGAATCCCGCGCCGAACCGCACCCCGGACCAGATTCGGCCAGACCTCGGCCTCCACCAGCACCAGCACCACCGGCCGGATCATGTCCAGCAGGATCCCCGGCACGGGAAGGAGATCGACCGGACTGTAGATGACCGTCAATTCCGCCGGCGCATCCTTCACGGCCACAGCGTATCCCGTCGAGGTCGTCACGGAAAGCACCACAGGCGACCCCGGACTTTCCCGCAGGCGTTCTGCGATGAGCTTCCGCGCCACATTCACTTCCCCGACACTGACCGCATGCAGCCACCACGACCGTCCCTGCCCGGCCCGGAGCCGCGCCCGGGTCTCCGCATCGAATCTTCCGAACCGCTGCCAGAAACGCGCCCCATACCCCCCGCGCTTGCGCATTTTCAGAATGCTCGCGGGCAGCAGCACCAGCAACCCGAACGGCAGCAGCAGATTATAGAGCAGCAGAATGATCCGCAGCATCGTCGCTCGATGGCTTGAGTTGATAGAATCCAACCATGGCATCGCCGTAGCGGCGCTCATCCCGGCGGACCCACGGCCCTGCCCCATCGGCTCCGGCGTTTCCCCGGGCAAAGGTCTCCAGCACCAGCCAGCCGCCAGCTTCCAGCAGCTTCGGCAGCACAGGATCCTCCAGCATGCGGACGCCCCAGTCGATGTCGCCGCGCTGCTTCGCATAGGGAGGGTCGGCGAAAATCAGGCGGAACTGGGCCGTCGCTCCTTCCCGGCCGCGCCCGCGCAGCCAGCTTTCGACGGGCGACTGCTGCACGACCCCGCCCGTCAGCCGCGCCTTCTGCAGGTTCCCCCGGATCACCTCAGCCGCAGCGCGGTCGGTCTCCACAAAAACCACCCGTGCCGCCCCGCGGCTCAGGCATTCCAACCCGTAGGAACCACTGCCCGCAAAGAGATCCAGCACGCTGCCCCCCTCCACAAGGTCGGTGCCCAGAATGGAAAACACGGCCTCGCGGACCCGGTCGGTGGTGGGCCGCAGGAAGGTCTTGGGCACGGCGATGGGAATTCCGCCGGCACTGCCCGCAATGATGCGCATGCTCCGCGCATAGGCCGCTCCTCCCAAGCCCGCAAGCCGTGAGATGACGGCCCATTCCCCCCGGTTGCCTCCGTGTCATTCTGTCACAATGGTAAGGCATGGACGCCACCGTGCTGATTGTCGACGATGAGAAACATACCCGCGATGGCCTGCGGCTGTCCCTCGAGGACGACTTCGATGTCTATGTCGCTTCGGACCGGGCGGAAGCCCTCGAAGTCCTCAAGAATGAACGCGTCGATGTCATGGTCACGGACCTGCGGCTCGGCGCGGATGACGGCATGCAGCTGATCGATGCCGCCCTCGCCTTCCCCCACCCGCCGGTGGTCATCATGATGACGGCCTACGGGAGTGTCGATACGGCGGTGGAAGCGATGCGCCGCGGCGCGTGGCACTTCGTCACGAAACCAGTCAACATCGAGGAACTCGACCTGCTGATCCGCCGCGCGCTCCGCAGCCGCAATCTCGAAGTGGAAAACACGTCGCTGCAGCGCCAGATGGACGAACGCTTCGGGCTCGACCGCCTGCTGGGCAGTTCGGCTCCCATGCAGCAGGTCTTCAAGACGATCCAGCAGGTTGCGCCCACGCGGGCCACGGTTCTCATTGAAGGCGAAAGCGGCACGGGCAAGGAACTGGTTGCGCACGCCCTGCACAATCTGAGCGGGCGACCGAAGGCGAAACTGGTGATTGTCCACTGTGCGGCCCTCTCGCCGCAGTTGCTCGAGAGCGAACTCTTCGGTCATGAACGCGGTTCGTTCACCGGAGCCACGGATCGCCGCATCGGCCGCTTCGAGACCGCCAATGGCGGTACGCTGTTTCTCGACGAGCTTGGTGAAATCGATCAGAGCACCCAGGTCAAACTCCTGCGCGCGCTTGGGGAACGCACCATCGAACGCGTCGGCGGGAATGCGCCGATCCGGATTGATGTGCGCGTGATTGCGGCCACCAACAAGGACCTCGCATCGATGGTGGAGGCGGGCAAATTCCGCGAGGACCTGTACTTCCGCCTCAATGTGGTCAACATTCACATGCCTCCGCTGCGGGAACGTCCGGAGGACATCCCGATCCTTGCGAGTGCCTTCCTCCGTGAACTGGCGAAGGAAAACCGACGCGACACCCGGGAGATTTCCCAGGAGGCCATGGACGCGATGCTGGCCTACCGCTGGCCGGGGAATGTCCGCGAGCTGCGCACGGCCATTGAACACGGTGTGGTCATGAGCAGCGGAACCAAGCTCCTGCTGCGTCACCTTCCGACCTCGCTGCGCGGCGGCCCCATCCTCACGCTGGCGTCGTCGCGCGCCGCGGCGGCCCTGCCGGCTCCGGGCACGGCGTCGGCCGGACGGGCCACGGCCAGCCAGCCGCCGCCGGACCTCAACCTCGCAGCCATGGAGGACACCTACATCCGCGAAGCGCTCCGCCGCAGCGGCGAAAACCGGAGCGCTGCGGCCAAATTGCTCGGAATCTCCCGCCGGACGCTTCACCGCAAACTGCACACCATGGGCCTCGTGGAATCTCCCGACGAAACCGAGGCGTGATCCCGCCGACGATGCCACCGCTTTTCGGTTCGCTGGCCCTGCTCGACGAACGAGCCCGGCCGCGCGGAGCAGCCGCCAGCATGGCAGCGGACGAGGCCCTCCTCGTTTCCGCACGGCAACCGATCCTGCGCGTCTATGCATGGCAGCGCCCCACGGTCAGCTTCGGCTATTTCATGGCACTCGCCGACGCCCGCGCGGCAGCCCCGGAGGGCACCGTCATGATGCGACGCTGGACGGGCGGTGGCATTGTTCCGCATGGCGACGATTTCACATGGTCGCTCATCATTCCGCGCGACTGCCCAGTGGCCCGGATGGCTCCGGCGGAAAGCTATCAGCAATTCCATGGCGCCCTGGCGCAGGCGCTTGCCGCGGCGGGCTTCCCGTCGAGCCAGTTTCCCGCGGGTACTCCGGTCCCCGCTGGCGGCCTCTGCTTTGCAGCACCGGCACCCGGCGATCTCCGGCACGATGGCCGTAAAATTGCCGGCGCGGGACAGCGCCGCAGCCGTCACGGGCTCCTCCACCAGGGATCGGTGGCTCCTCTGCCACTGCCCGCGCACTTCCCGGAAATGCTCGCCGCAGCCCTTGCCAGCTCGTTCAGCGTCTTCCCTTGGGGCGATTTCCCGGAATCGCTCTGCACGCAGCTCACGGAACGCTACGACGCTCCCGGATGGCTCGCGCTGCGCTGACTTTCCCGGTTTGTCATGCGTCCCATGCCGGATTGGCGCGCCATGATTTTCCGAGAGCCTCGCGCAGGGGGTCGGCGGAGGCTGCACAGAAGCCGGCGTGCAGGTGCTTCCGCCAGCCTTCCGCATAACGGAATTTTCCGGATTCGCGGCCCAGGGTTTCGCCGAAGCCTTCCATGATCTTCAGATAGGAATCCATGCCCTGGGTCTCGTCGAGCCACTGCTTCTGGCTGCGGTGCGCCGCAAGGGCTTCCCGCTTCGCGTCCATCACGGGGGTGACATCGACCCAGGCCGCCGGCTGCACCCGCCGCCCCATGGGATCGCTCAGCATGTGCGGCATGCAGTGATAGACGGTCACTTCTCCCTCGGCCGGAGGACGCGACGGGACGGTCCGGTAGTTCGGAAAGCCCTTCGCAAAGGCGGCCGTCACGGCAATCCGGCAGGTCTCGGTGTGATCCTCCATGTAATCCACCGGAGGATGCGTCAGGATCACGGATGGATTCGCCTTCCGGATGACCGCGGCCACTTTCCGGATCATGGCGACGCTGTAGAGAATCTCGAGATCATGAGAGACCGGGGGATGCCACTGTGCCCGCATGAGGCGTGCGGCGTCCTTGGCTTCGGCCCGCCGCACCCGTTTGGTCTGCTCCATGCTCATCACGGTGCTGCCAAGCGATCCCGACGAGAGGTTGAAGCAATGGATTTCCCAGCCCCGCTCGCGCAGCTGCAGGAGGGTTCCCGCCATGTGAAATTCAATGTCGTCAGGATGCGCGGCGATCGCCAGAGCAGTGCGGTTCATGGGCCAAACGTCCGCGCTGCGCGGTCGGCCGGAAAGCGGAATGCGCTGCGTTTCCACGGAACTTGCACCCGAAGGCCGATCCCCTGTAGCATTGCCCGGAATTCCTCACTGCATGAACTCTGCCGCTCTCCGCATCGCCCTTCCTGCCGCCGTGCTCGCCGGGGCAGCCCTCGTGTCGAGCCAGACTCCCCTTCAGCCGGAAATCTCCCGCGAGAGCGATGGCGACATGACCATCCGACTGCCCGTCCCCCCGGGCTCCCTCCGGCGCCTCGAATCCAGCCCGGACCTCCAGCAGTGGCAGACGCTCGCCACGATCGCCGGCAGCGGCACAGCGGAATTCCGTGACTCCGCCGCGGTCTACCACCCGAACCGCCACTACCGCTTCACGGAAGCCCCCGGCAGCGCCACCTTCACTGGCGACCACTTCCCCACGGCCGATGGCGACGCCATCATCCACCCGGTCAATCACGCCACCTTCCTCATCCGCTGGAATAACCGCACGATTTACTGCGACCCGGTCGGTGCCTCCAGTCTGTACAGCGGCCTTCCCAGGGCGGATATCATTCTCATCACTCACAGCCACAGCGACCACTGGAGCAGCACGACCGTCGGAAATCAGAGGAATCCGGAAGGCTGCGCCATCTTCGCACCCCAGTCTGTCCACACGGCGATGTCCACCACCCTGAAGTCGCTCACGACCATCATGAACAACGGAGCCACGGCCACGGCCACGGGCGGAATCGGCATCACCGCCATTCCGGCCTACAATTCCAATCACCCGCTCGGCTCGGGCAATGGCTACATTCTCACCCTCGGCGGAAAACGGCTCTACTTCAGCGGCGACACCGGCGACATCCCGGAAACCCGGGCGCTCCAGAACATCGACATCGCTTTCCTCTGCATGAACATCCCGTACACCATGGACGTCAATGCCGCCGTGGCTGTGGTGCGTGCCTTCCGCCCACGCGTCATCTACCCGTATCACTACCGCAACCAGAATGGATCCTTCGCTGACCTCCGCCGCTTCGAAGACCTCGTCAGCACCGACCTCGGCATCGAGGTGCGTTCCCGTCCCTGGTACTGATTTCCTTTTCCCATGAAACCCCTGCTCCTCCTCGCCGCGTCCGTCCGGCTCGTCACCGCCGCCCCGGAAATCACCACCATCGCCGGCCATGGTCAGCCGGCCTCCAGCGGCGACGGCGGACCCGCCACCGCCGCATCGCTGCACGACCCCTTCGGCATCACCAGAGGGCCCGATGGCGACCTCTACGTCTGCGAATTCAATGGCCACAAAGTCCGCCGCATCAGCGCCGACGGACGCATCACCACCGTCGCCGGAACCGGAAAGCCGGGCTTCTCGGGCGATGGCGGCCCCGCGACCAGCGCCCAGCTCAACAAACCGCACGAAATCCGCTTCGGACCGGATGGCCAGCTCTACATCGCCGATATGTCCACGCACACCATCCGGAGGGTCGACATGAAATCCGGGATCATCTCCACCTTCGCCGGAACCGGAAAGCCGGGCTTCTCGGGAGACGGCGGGCCAGCCAGCAATGCCTCGTTCCGCGACCCCATCGCCATCCAGTTCACGCCGGACGGTTCCGCCCTCGTCATCTGCGACATCGGCAATCACCGCATCCGTTCGGTGAATCTCCAATCCGGGACGGTAACCACGCTCTGCGGGAATGGACAGAAGGCCACCACGCCAGACGGGGCCCCGTTTTCCCCGGAGACCCCGCTCCTCGGCCCCCGTACCATCGACTTCGACCCCCGAGGCAACCTCTGGCTCGCCCTCCGCGAAGGCAATGCCGTCTTCCGCGTCTCCGGCCAGCCCGCCAAGCTCGAACACATGGCGGGCACCGGAAAGCAGGGCTTCACCGGCAATGACGGACCCGCCCGCGCCGCCACCCTCGCCGGACCCAAGGGGCTCGCCGCCGGACCCGACGGACGCATCTGGATCGCCGACACCGAAAGCCACTCGATCCGCGTCATCGACCCCGCCACGGGCCTCATCAGGGTCGCCGCCGGAACCGGCCGCAAAGGCCCCAGCCAGTCCGCGGATCCCCTCGCGTGTACCCTCGCCCGACCCCACGGCGTCTACATCGACCGCGATGGCTCCCTGCTCATCGGCGACAGCGAAAACCATGTGGTGCGCCGCCTGACGACCAAACCCTGAGCCCGCCAGGCCAGCGCATCGGCAGAAATTCCCGGCATTTCCCGGCGTACTTCCAGCATGACGCTCTCCCGACGGCAACTGCTCGCCCGCTTGTCCTGCGGCTTCGGCCTCACCGCCTTCCGCGCTCTCTCGGATGCGGCTCCGCTCACCACGCAGTTCCGCCCGCGCGCCAAAAGCGTCATCTTCTGCTACATGTCGGGCGGCTTCTCGCACGTCGATTCCTTCGATCCGAAACCCGAACTGCGGAAACGCGCAGGACAACCGATGCCCGTCGCCGTGCAGCGCACCCAGTTCAATCAGAACGGCTCCATTCAGCCATCCCACTGGGATTACAAGGCGCGCGGCCAGTCAGGGATCGAAGTGAGCGAACTCTTCCCGCACATCGGTTCCTGCGTCGATGACCTCTGCGTGATCCGCAGCATGACCGCGAAATTCAGTGAGCACGCCCAGGGGAATTTCTTCATGCACTCGGGCTTTCCATTCCTCGGGTACCCCAGCGCCGGAGCATGGACCAGCTATGGCCTCGGCTCCGTCTCGGATAACCTCCCGGGCTTCGTCGTCCTCAAAAGCGGCGACAGCACCATTCCCCACGGCGGCAATGGCCTCTTCGGCAACGGCTTCCTCCCCGCCACGCACCAGGCTTCGTTCATCAATGCCGACAGCAGCGAAGCCGTCGCCAACATCCAGCCACGCGAACCCGCCCGCCTCCAGCGCGACCGCCTCGGCTTCGTCGCCTCGATGGACCGCTCGTTCGCCGGCAGTCATCACCCGGGCGACCCCGCCGCGGAGTCCGCCATCGCCAATGCGGAAATGGCATGGCGCATGCAGTCGGCCGTTCCGGAATTGTGCGACCTCTCCGGCGAATCGGAAGTCACGCGCAAGCTCTATGCCCTCGATGACATGGACCCGAAGACAGCCGCCTACGGCCGCCAGTGCCTGCTCGCCCGCCGCCTCGTGGAACGCGGCGTCCGCTTCGTGGAACTCTCCTGCCTCTCCTACAATATCGGCGGCGGCAACGGAGCCAATCCATGGGACCAGCACGGTGCCATCCGCGACGGCCACGGACGCATGGGCCACCAGGTCGACCGCCCCATCGCCGGGCTCCTGCGCGACCTCAAAGCCCGCGGCCTCCTCGACGAAACGCTGGTGATCTTCAGCGGCGAATTCGGCCGCACTCCCTTCAGCCAGGGCGGCGACGGACGCGATCACAACCCGTTCGGCTTCAGCCTCTGGCTCGCTGGCGGCGGCGTCCGTGGTGGCCACGTGCACGGTGCCACGGACGACTTCGGCTACCACGCAGCCACTGGTGCCTGCTCGGTGTACGACCTCTGGGCCACGGTCCTCCATCTCCTCGGCATGGATCACGAGGCACTCACCTACCGCTTCTCGGGACGGGATATCCGTCTCACGGATGTCCACGGGAGCGTGCTCCCGATCCTCGCGTGATGCCGGACATCAGCGGCCTCACGGCAGCCCTTCGAAGCAGTTCCCCGCAACGTTCTTCCGTGCCTTCCGGGGATCGAAGATCCGACCGTTCATCGCCAGATAGACCCCGGGCGGAAGAATCTGCACGGCCGCCACGGCAGTCCCCAGATTGAATTCGGCATCGCTCACCCGGAATCTCGCCGGCTGCATCGACCCCGTCAGCACCACGGTCTTCCCAGTCAAGCGCCCCAGCACCCGCGCGGTCTCGACCATGGTATCGGTGCCATGCGTCACCACGACCCGGCGCTCGGGTTGCGCGGCAATCGTCCCGAAAATCCGTTCCCGGTCGCCTTCCGTCATCTCAAGGCTGTCTTTCTGCAGCACGGACAGAATCCGGAACGGGACGGTCACATTCGCTTCCTCAAGAAGGCCTGCAACCTGCGGCGGCCCCACCTCGAATTCGCTCTTCGCATCAAAGTACACCTTATCGATCGTTCCGCCGCACGTCACGAACAGCAGCCGTTCTCCTCGATCGTCCGCGTTCATGCCGCGCCTCCCCCGAATTCCCAGAAGGGTTGTCCCGGAGCAAGCCGCCCTCCCTCGAACTTCACCCCTTCCGCCACCAGCCGCCCCATCTTCTCGTCCGCCCGCTCAGACCGACCGAAGAAGGCCCCAACCCGTCCGTCGCTCTGAATGACCCGGTGACATGGCACTGCGGGCGCGTAGGGATTCCTCCGCAGCGCCTGCCCCACGGCCCGCGCCGACCGGCAGCCCACGGCAGCGGC
Organism: Verrucomicrobiales bacterium; assembly: GCA_044239025.1. Lineage (GTDB taxonomy): Bacteria > Verrucomicrobiota > Verrucomicrobiia > Verrucomicrobiales > V1-33 > V1-33. The sequence continues at coordinate 914 of JBIICE010000092.1, read as the reverse complement.
CAGCCGCCCGTAGGTGGTCACCCGGCCCGCAGGCACAGCCCGGAGCACCGCATAGACCCGATCGGCGAGGGGAGCGCATGCGCCGCTGGAAGGATGGCCTGCCTTGCTGCTCACGGCTTCTTCTTCAGGCTTGTCAGGTATTCCACGAGGTCCACCAGATCCGGCTCGGCGATCACGGTGTGCAGATTCGGTGTCATCAGCGATGCCGTCAGCTTGCTCCGGCTCACCACTTCCCCCTTCGGACACTTCTGCAGCACCCCACCCGGCACGCGGAGCACCAGTTCCCCGTCGGTCTCGCTCGCCACCATACCCACCCAAGTGGTCCCGTCCTTCATTTTCACTTCCCATCCTTCATAACCAAAACTGATCCCCGCACTCGGATTGAGAATCGCATCGTAGAGCGCTTCCTTCGCCAGTTTGCTCCCGATCTCGCTGAGCGCCGGTCCGAAATCCACCCCCAGCCCGTTCACCTGATGACAGGTGAAGCAGTAGGTCATGTAGACGGTCTGACCCTTCCCGGCATCGCCGCTGCGCTTCGCCAGTTCGGCCACCGGTGGGAGTTTCGCGGCTGCCTGCATGGGAATGACCGACTCGGCCTCGCGCCGCACGGCTTCGTCCGTGGAAGTCGCCAGCACCGACGCCACGGCATCACGCAGCCCGGCTTCGACGGATCCCGCCCTGGCCGAATCCAGCAGCTTCCGCTGGCCGTCCGGATGCCGGCCCAGCCCGGCCACCGCGGCCCGCCGCACCCCGAGCGCCACGGCCGGATCCGCCACGACGGCAAGTGCCACGGCCGATGCTTCCGGACTGCCGAGAGCCGCCACCGTCTCCACGAGTTTCGCGGCCGATTCCTCTGGCTGCTGCTTCATGGCTGCCACCACCGACGCTCCTTCGCCAAGGTCGAACAGAAGCTT
>JBIICE010000305.1:0-3923 GCA_044239025.1 Verrucomicrobiales bacterium | reverse complement strand
TTGCTGATTTCCCCTTCGACCCAGACGCTGCGGAAGCCGCCTTCGATGGTATCGCGGACCCGGCGGGTGATCTGGGAAACCGTGAGCGGTTTCGGGGCGGGTGGCGGGGCAGGCGAAAAAAGGTCCATGGTGGGAAGCTTCAGCTGAGCTGAAGCAGAACCTTGCCGCTGCGTCCAGCCGAAGCAGCATGCCGGAGGGCCTCGTGGATATTTCCGAGGGGGTAGATGGCGGCGATGGGCTGATGGATGATTCCGGAAGCGACGAGCGAGGCAAGTTGCGTGTAGAGCCGCAGGGCATCCTCTGCGGTCATCGAAGCGAGCCAGCGGGTGAGCCAGAAGCCCGAGAGTTCGAGTCCCTTGAAGATGAGGAGGCCATTGGGAACCTTGAGCGGCTGACGGCCCATGGCTCCGTAGGTGACGAGGCGGCCTCCGGGCTGGAGAAGATTCATGAGACGCAGGGCGCTGTCTCCGCCCACGGCATTGAGAGCGAGCGTGGCAGGATGGAAATCCGGGACCGCCGCGACAGCCTCGGAAGCTTCCCCGTCGTCCGTCACGACCGCATCCGCTCCTGCGAGCAGGCAAGCCGGGCCGCTTTCAGGTCGGCGCACGAAATTCAGGGTCCGGATCCCAAGGTGGCGGGCGAGGCCGATGACGCAGTGGCCGGCGGCGGAACTGGCGGCATTCTGAACAAGCCAGCTGCCGCCTGCTGGGAGTCCGTGGCGGTGGAGCAGCCCCCAGGCGGTCGCGGGATTGACCCGGAGCATGGCTGCCTGCCGGGGATCCAGACCTTGCGGAAGGACGAGAATATCCCTCGCCGGCAGGACGATCGTTTCCGCCCAGCAGCCGATGGGCCGCAGGGGCATGGCAAGCGAGCCCATGGGGAGCGCTGCGGCACCGGGACCGACGGCGTCGATGATCCCGCAGCCCTCCATGCCGGGCACGGCAGGCAGTTGCGGCTTTGTTCCGTAGGTGCCGCCAACGAAGTTCAAGTCGGCCGGATTGATGGGGGCAAAGAGCATCCGGAGCCTCGCTTCGCCATCACCAGGGACCTGGTCCTGAACACTTTCCAGCGAAATCACCTCATGCGCCGGGCCAGTGGCGTGAAATCGTGCGGTCCGCTGCATAGGACGTTTCCTCGCAGCGTTTCCCGGGTTCTGCCAGCGCCTTGTTCCCTTCCGTGTCTAAGAAATGTGCACAAAAAGTTGGACAAAAGCTCAACTGTCCAATATTTGTCTCAAATTGTAATCGCTGATTCGGCCACACGAGGGCATTGGATGCGGCGCTTACAAAGCACCGCCGCAAGGCATCCAAAATCAAAACTGAGTCCATTCTCCATGAAAACTGCGACCAATCCGACCATGACAGGTGAAGTGAACACAGTGACTCCCGACATCGCCGCCATGGCAGCGGAATCCGCCGTGATGGATGATCAGTCGGACCTGAAGCAGATGCTCAGAGGCATCGCGAACGGCGACCGTGCCAGCTTCGCCACGTTCCACGAACGGTTCACAGGCATGGTTTACGCCACCGCCATTCAGGTGCTCCACAATCATGAGGACGCCGAAGACTGCACCCAGGAGGTCTTTGCCTCCCTCTGGAGCAAGGCCGGAATGTATCTTGATGACCGGGGTAAGCCCTCGACCTGGCTGGCAGCCATGGCCCGGAACCGGGCGATCGACAAACTGCGGGCCCGCCAGCGCCGGGGTCGGCTCAACGATTCCTTTGAAGATGAATGCCGGATTGATGAACCGGTGACACGGATTGACCCCTCGAAGCAGGCTGGAGTATCCGAATTGACGGGCCACGTGCGCAGTGCCGTCATGCAGCTCTCCCCGGAGCAATCGGAAGCCATCCGTCTGGCTTTCTTTGAAGGTTTGACCCAGCTGGAAATTTCGCGCAAGACCGGCGAACCGCTGGGAACCATCAAGGCTCGCATCCGGCGCGGCCTCGGTCGCCTGCGGACGCTCATCAAAGAGTGAAGAGAGAGCGCCTCTGGCCCCTGAAGCATGTTGCGCAGAACCGGCGGGAAACCGTCGGTTCTGTCGTTTCCGGGGTTGGCTGGGGAGCACTGGGCATTCGCCTGCGGCGCAACGAAGCCTTCTGGAAAAAGGCCCGCCGCCCGCAGGGGATCCCGTCACCATGCCACGGTGCCGCCGCTCCTCCCTGTCTTTCCTAACCGCGATCCGCTGCCGGGCCCGATTCTTCAACAGGCACCTAATGCCTGAGCACTGCTGAGGCGGTGCAGTCGTGGCTGGGGGTGATGCGCAGCCAGCGGGCCTGGACTTCCGGCGGGAGGACGTGCAGCACAGTTCCACCGGCGGGGACCGCGATGGTTTTCCATGGAACCCAGAGGCCGTCTCCGGTGAGGTCGAGTTCCACCGTGAAATCCACAGGGCCTGCTGAGTGGTGCGAAAGGTTCAGCTCGCGGCGGGCGAATCCCCAGATGAGGCATGGGTCGCTGGGGACGCCGGCTTTGGTGACAGCATCCATCCACGGACCGCCGGTGCCGGTGGGCCTCGGGAACTTCCAGAGATCGTCGACGGCACCCGCCCAGACCGCTGCTTTGCCATCATCGCTCCGGATGATATGATCCCCCGCCAAGGCATCGGCGGCGACACCTGTCATGATGAGCAGGCCGCGCCATGAGCAGTAGTCGTGAATGCGGCGGTTGTGCGTGCAGACCGGGCGCACCTTGGCAAAGCCCCCGGCATTTTCCGCGGGCAGTTCGTAGAACGTGCCGCCGGCGTTGAAGAGGTCACGCTCCGTGCAGACCTCGCGGCAGACGCGGGCGGGTCCTGCTGCGTTGTTTTCGTCAGATGCCGGGTCGCCCTTGGGAAGGCGCCAGCGTCTGCCGGAATCGTCCGTGTAGATCATGGAAGCAGCATCCGCCGTGAGCACGCCGGCGGGAATCGCGCAGTTTGCCCTGTGATAGGCCAGCGCCGCGGGGTCATCCACGTGCTGGAGCTTGAGCCCGGCATCCAGTTCATAGAGCGCGCTGCCGTCGGCAGGCATGCAGTGGAGTGTGCCCTTGTTCTCGGCCCGCGCGCGAACGGTGGCGGCGAGGGCAAGGTCCGATGAGACTGACGCAAGCCCTTCGAAAACATTCCGGCTCTCTGCATCGGAGACCCCGCGGGCCGTTCCGCCGGTGAAAAGAGCGGTCGCTTTGCTGAGCTGCTGGTCACTGCGCAGCCGGATCCATACTGGCGGGGAGGGCGGCGGTTCGTTCACGACGCCATCCCTGGTTGCTCTTCCGCGGCCTCTGCCTTTGCCAGTCTCACTGAGCGCGTAGTGGTATTCCCATCCCCCGTCCTTTTTCCTGCGGAAGTTGAGCCAGTCAAAGTTAATCCACCGCCCGGCGGAGGCATCCAAAGTCACGGTGAACCACTGCGTCCATTTTCCGCTGCCGGTGTCGTCCCGTTCGATGGCAATCGTGGCCGGCTTTTCACAGCCGCCGGCAAGATAAAGGCCATAGTTGATTGTGCCGCCCGCTAGTCCTCCGAACAAAAACGGATCGCTGGCCTCGCCGGCCTTGACGTCCTCATCCAGCCAAACGGCTCCCTGACTGACGGTGGGACCGAGTTCCGTCAGTGCCTCGCGCTTCATGAACCAGAGATTCGACTGACTCTGGGGCGGGGCGATGGTGCCCTTGGCCTTACGTTTGTTGAGAAACTCACTCTTCGCGGAGTCGTCGCAGCCGAAGACAAGCTGACCGTTCCATGCGCAGAAGTCGCCGATGACCTTGATGTAGCTGCTGATGGGCCGGATGCCGGCGGTATTGGCCGCGGAGAATGTCCTTGGAAATTCCCAGAACATCCCGTGCATGGTCATGAGCAGCGGGCCGTCGCCCACTTCGCGGATGCGCGGCCATTCCGTGTTCCAGCCGTGGGCTCCGTCATAGCTGCTGCTCGCTTTCGGCAGGCGGAA
>JBIICE010000091.1:0-15645 GCA_044239025.1 Verrucomicrobiales bacterium | reverse complement strand
CGGCAAGGCGCGTGCCGATTTCGTGGACGTTGCCCGCTCCGAGCGTGATGAGGAGGTCGCCCGGGCGCAGATGATTTCCGGCGGCAGCGCGGGCTTCGTGATGCGAAGGAGTCGAGAAGACGCGGACCTTGTCGCCTTCGTGGGCTTTGACGGCGTCGGAGATGGTCAGGCCCGAAATTCCCGGGATGGGGAGTTCGCTGGCCGGATAGACATCGAGCACAAAGAGGGCGTCACAATGCGAAAACGCCGTGGCGAACTGATCCCGGAGGAGCTGCGTGCGCGTGTAGCGGTGCGGCTGGAAGATGCACAGGACACGCCCCTGTGTGAAGCGGCGGGCCGTTTCAAGGGTCGCGGCCACCTCCGTGGGGTGATGTCCATAATCGTCCACAATGGTGTAATGCGGAGAACGCAGCTTCACATCAAAGCGGCGCTTGGCCCCGCGGAACGTGCTCAGCGCCCATGCGATGCGTTCAAAGGGAACGTTCAGGTCCGTAGCCAGGGCGATGACCGCCAGCGCGTTGAGGACGTTGTGGCGGCCGGGAATGTTGAGAATGATGTGGCCGAGGGCGTCGGTGCCGCGGAAGACAGTGAAGCCTGTGCTCTGGCCCATGATTTCGACCTGCTGGGCCGAGAAGTCACAGGAATGATCCCACCCATAACTGCGCATGCCCGGGCGGCCGGCGCAGAGACTCCGGGCACCGGGATCGGCTGCGCAGTAATAGCTCGCGCCCGAAGTCTGATCAAGGAGCTGGCGGTAGACGGAATTGATGTGATCGAGGTCGCGGTAGAAGTCGAGGTGTTCCTCCTCGATGTTGAGAATGACCGCATGGCTCGGGTGGTAGAGCGCCAGGGTACCGTCGCTTTCATCGCCTTCCGCGACCATGTGGGCACCTTCGTGATCCCAGCGGGCATTCGTTCCGAGAAGCGGAATCTCCGCGCCGACGTAGTGGCTCGGGTGCAGTCCGGCTTCGCGCAGCACATGGGCGGCCATGGAGGAAGTCGTCGTTTTCCCGTGCATGCCCGCGATGACGATCCCTTTCTTGCGCCGGAGAATGGCAGCGAGGGCCTCGGCACGGCGGAACAGGGGAATGCCAGCCGCCGCCGCCGCGTCATAGGCCACATTGCGGCCCGGCCGGATGGCGGAGGAATAGACCACGGCCGCCGCCCCATGGACACTCTCCGCCGTGTGCGGGCAGAAGAATTCGAGTCCGGCGTTCTGGAGCCGTTCCGTTTCCACCGTGGTGCTTTTGTCCGAGCCACTGACCTTGTAGCCGAGGTCGAGGAGCAGGGCGGCGATCCCGCTCATGCCGCTACCGGCGACCCCGATGAGGTGGATTCGGGCGGGTTTGGCGGCGTCGGCGGCGCTGAGAAAGTCGGCTTCCATAGGGCAGGTAAAGAGGGCGATGCTAGCGGTCGGGTGGCGGGCGTCAAACGCGGGCACCGGAAGACATCAGTGACGGCTGTCCGGCTGGGCTGCGCTGGCCTCCTGCATGAGTTCCATGAAGATCGGTTCGAGTCCGTCCTTTCCCGCGCGGCTGCGGAGTTCGTTCATGGAGCCCAGTGCGACCAGTCGGCCGCTGTGAATGATGCCGATGCGGTCCGCCAGTTCCTCCGCAACATTGAGGAGGTGGGTGGACATGAAAATGGTAACCCCCTTGCGGCTCCGTTCCTTCAGTTCTTCCTTCACGACGCGCATGTGGACCGGATCGAGACCGACCATCGGTTCATCGATGATGATGATTTTCGGGTCGTGCAGGAGGGCCGCAGCGATGGCGAGGCGTTGCCGCGTGCCGTGGCTGAGGTGTTCGATGCGTTCGTGGGCGTAGGGATGGAGCGCGAACTGTTCAAAGAGCGCACCCGTGAGCGAGAGGGCCTGCCGGGGCGGGACTTCAAAGACATCGGCAATGAAGGCCATGAATTCGATGGCCGAAAGTTTGTCATAGAAGACGGCCACGTCGGGAATGAAGCCGAGGAGGTGTTTCGCGGCGCGGGCATCGTGCTGGATGTGATGACCGCAGAGCCATGCGTCGCCCGACGTCGGCTGCAGCAGGCCCGTGAGCAGGCGGATGGTCGTCGTTTTGCCGGCTGCATTGGCACCGAGAAACGCAAAGAATTCGCCCTGGGGAATCTCGAGCGTGAGCCGGTCGAGCGCACAGAGGTTCCCGTAGTGCATGGAGAGATCGCGCGTGCGGATCATGGTCGTCGGGTCGCAGCAGGAGATTCAAAGGTGGGGACCGCAATGCCGACAGGGCGGAGGTCATCGCTCAGGAGATCGAATCCGGCAGGAGTTCCGATGCGGAGCAGTTCACCCGTCGAAGCGAGGTAGATCCGGAAGCCCGCCGGTTGGGAAGGATGACTGAGCGAGACGATGTAGCCATCCACGGAACGGTTGGCGACCGTGATCCGGCCACCGCGCGCGAAAATGGTGGCGGGCTCCCGCGACGGTGCCGCCAGATCCGCGGTAATGCCCGAAGCCGACTGCATGAGGTCCAGAAGCGACTGCGTGGCGGCATCCGGTTTGGCACCGGAATCCGACCGGAACAGGGTAGCGGAGCCTTGGGTGAGGGTGATGGCAGGCCAGGGCTGGCCATCGTTCTGGACAATGCGCAACTCGATGGACGGTTCCACTTTGAGCAACCGGAGGCTGATGTCATAGTTGCTGACTTCACCGGTAGACGAGACGGTGAGGCGGCTGCCAAGGTTCAATTGACCGTACCGGGCAAAGGGTCCGCGCAGAAGGAGGGTGCCGTTGATCGCGAGGCGGAGGGAATCGATGCGGCGGTTCGGGTTGGCCGGTCCGCTCAGGGGAGTGAGTCGGGCGCGACCGGTGATCGCCGGGCCTTCGTAGACGTCCATGTCCGCTCCCTCGCTGCGGGAGGCAAAGAGTTCAAAGAGGGCTGCCGGAGAAACCTCCGAAAGTCGGCTTTCTTCCGGATAAAGCACGCTGCGGACCAGCAGCGTCGTCATCGTCCCGCAGAACACAAAAATACCCGCCGTGGGAAGGATGAATCCCCAGTTCATGAGTTCAGTTGGCAGAGAGCAGTGCCGAATCCGGAAAAACAGACAGGGCGGCGGAAGAATCCGCCGCCCTGTGAGGAATGAGGTGAACCCGATTGGTTTCCGTCGACGATCAGAGCGCGCGGAAGGCGTTCGTGCCGAGGTACGGAGCCACATTGATGCGGCCGCCATAAACCCGGATGCGGACGCGGCTTTCGAGTTTGGCACCATCGCCACGGTTGATCACCGTGGTCGTGATGGAACCGTTGGTCGGCGGGTCAACGGGGAGAGCCGGGGGCGTCGGGGTATCGAAGTCGCCCGTTGCCGAAGAAATCGTGGTCGTGGTGGAGCTATTGCCTTCGCCGAGGAAGCTGGCTTCGCCCCTGCCATTGAAGCGGGGCACTGGGCGGGTCTTCGTCAGCTTGCCGCGCCATGAGGCATTGACGATCGAGCGCTTGGAAGCCGGGCTGGCACCGTCGAAGGTACCGCCGAAGAGCGGGTTGCCGATGCCGTAGCGGACGCCGTTGAAAACTCCCCAGGTGGTACCCGTGGCGGAGCGCCAGAGGGACTGTGGGTTGTTGTCGGCACCGGAGGCCGCGGCATTGATGATGCCATCGACCTTCTTGGAGGCGAAGTCGACGAAACCGTAGGACTCACCGTAGTAGGTGGTGCCTTTGTAGTAGAGCACCGAATCACCGAACTCCGAGTTGTAGGAGGAACCGGTGTTCTGCGAGAAGCGGGACATTCCCGAAGTGCGGCTTCCGCGGATGGTGTACTGGAAAATGCCTCCGTCGATCCCGTCAGCGGTATTGTTGCTGTAGGGGCCACCCACCCATGCGAAGGCGGTGGACTGGAGGAACATGGCTGCGAGGACGAAGCTGGCGCTGAATTTTTTCATGGCGATGAGGTAACATGGCGGTTGGACACGGGCGCGGCAAGAAGAAAATGGAATGCTCTCGAAAATTTCGGATCGTGAGGAAATCAGGGGGGGAGGGAAGCAGAAACCCGCCGGACTGGCAGGGCAGACCGGCGGGTTTGAGATCATGGCCTGCGGGAGGCCTGAGGCTGCGGATGAATCCGCGGCGGCGTCACTTCACCTTGGCCATGTGCTTCTTGGGGTCCTTGTCGAACTCCGCTTTGCACTTTTCGCAGCAGAAGGCGACCGTGATTTTGGCATCCGCGGCGGTTTCGGCCTTGGCGGGCTTGCTGCTGATCGGGCACTCCTTGTTGGCGGGTTTCTCGGTGCTGCCGACATATTTCTTGACGGCTTCGAGCTTCATTTTGGCGTCGCCCGAGAACTTGGCCTGGCACTTTTCGCAGCAGAGGCCGATGTTCACGGAGACATCCGATTTCTGAGCGGCGTCGACATCCTTGCCCGAGAGGGGGCACTTGGTGTTGACGGCGTCGGCGGCGGCGAGGCCGGTGAGGGCGAGGCAGGCCGCGAGGATCGAGAAGAAGGACTTCATGGTTCGATGTGGGTTTTGGATTTGGTTTGTGGATACGGCAGGCACGATGCCAGCGTGGGGAATACGATGGCGGAAATGGCGCAGGCGTCAAGAAATAGCCGATCCTGCGGTGCGTAAGGAACGAAATTCCGGTTTCGCGGCGGGCCGTGCGGCATCATCTGTGGGCATGAAGCGATTCGGGATCGGGCTCCTTGTGGCGGGTCTGGCGGTGGCGGCGGTGCTGCCCGGGAAGGCCGGGGTGCCGGAGGTGGTGCGGTGTGCGACCTTCAATGCTTCGCTGAACCGCGGGAGTTTTGGGCAATTGTTCACCGATCTGGTGTCGCCGGGGGCTGGCACAGCCGGGGTGCAGCAGGCCCGGAGAATCGCGGAGATCGTGCAGCGGAATGCGCCTGACATCCTGCTCGTCAACGAGTTCGACTGGGATCCACAGGTCGACGGGCGCGGTCGGACCGTTGGGGACCTCTTTCACGACTACTTTCTTGCGGTGCCGCAGAACGGCCAGGCACCTGTATTCTACCCCTACCGGTACGCGGCATTGCCGAACACGGGATTTTCGCCCTACGACCCCGACGAAGACGGGATTGCGGAAGTTTCCGTGCCGTCTGCCGGGTCGCCCGGCTTTCTGGACTTCGATAATTCCGGGGTGGCGGTCACGGCTCCGGGAACTCAGTCCTATGGCAACGACTGCTATGGCTTCGGGGAATTCCGGGGCCGCTACGGGATGGTCGTGTACTCGCGGTATCCGATTGTGACGGGGGGCGTGCGGACATTCCGGAAGCTGCTGTGGCGGGACATGCCCGGGGCGAGGCTGCCGGATGACGCGGCGAAGCCCGGGGCCGGGGACTGGTATTCAGCTGCCGAACTGGGCGTTTTCCGTCTCTCGTCGAAGAGTCACTGGGATGTGCCGGTGGATATGGGAATGGGTCTGGTGGTGCATCTGCTGGTTTCGCATCCGACGCCTCCGGTCTTCGACGGGGCGGAGGATCGGAATGGGAAGCGGAATGCCGATGAGATCCGGTTCTGGGCCGATTACATCGATCCGGCGAGGTCGGGCTGGGTGGTCGACGATGCGGGGAAACGCGGCGGTTTGCAGGCGGGGGCGCGTTTTGTGGTGATGGGAGACTGCAATGCCGATCCGTTGAAGGGGGACAGCGTGGCGGGGGCGGCGCAGCAGTTGACCGGCCACGGCCTTGTGCAGTCGCAACTGGTGCCCGCGGCGCTCCGCTATGGGAACAGCACGACGAACACGGCGGACTTTGCGCAGGATCTGCGGGTCGATTACGTGCTGCCGTCACGGGCCGGTTGGCGGGTGCTCGATGGTGCCGTCTACTGGCCAGTCGGTAGCCATCCCCAGGCTGCCCTTGTGACGAATGCGAATGCCAGCGATCATCGGCTCGTGTGGCTGGATGTGCGGCCCGAGGTATCTCTGGAGGAAGCGGTGGTCGGTCTCGACGCCGCGTGGACCGGCGGAACCGTGCGGCTGAGCTGGCAGGGAGCGTCGGGTTACCGGTACACGGTCGAATCCTCAGCCGCGCTCGAACCGGCAGGCTGGCAGACCGTGCCGGCATCGGTCAGCGGATCCGTGGAAACCGGATTCTTCCTCGAAATGCGGCCCGATTCCCCCGGCCGCCGCTTTTACCGGGTACGGGTTTCCCTTGCGGAAGGGGGTTGAAGTCCGGGCGGGGCGGCTGATGCGTTCCGGATGATGGATCGACGGAATTTTCTATGGTTGCTGCTGGGCGGGTCAGCCGGTGCGGCCGACGCTGGCTCGGTGGAGGCAAAATGGGCCGACGAACTGAAGAGGTTTGCGGAGAGCGACCGGAAGCATCCTCCGGAATCCGGGCAGATTGTGTTCGCGGGTTCGTCCTCGATCCGGCTCTGGAAGCTGGAGGAAAGTTTTCCCGACCTCGGCGTGGTGAACCGTGGATTCGGGGGATCGACGATTCCGGAGAACGAGGCCCTCGCGGCTCGGCTGATCCTGCCGCTCAAGCCGAAGGCGATGGTTTTTTACGCGGGCGACAACGATCTGGCGGCCAAGGGAGCCAGTGCGGCACGGACGGTCGAGGATTTCCGGAAGTTCCTTGATGCCCTCGAACGCGGCGGCCTGCGGATCCCATTTGTCTACATCAGCATCAAGCCCAGCATCAGCCGCTGGAAACTGCGGAGCCTTCAGCAGGAAGCGAACCGGGCGATTGCGGCGATCTGCAGCGAACGCAAGGACCGGATGCGCTTCGTGGATCTTGATGCCGTGATGCTCGGCAGCAATGGCGAGCCCGACCCGGCCCTTTTTCAGAAGGACGGACTGCACGTCAATGACGCAGGCTATGCGCGGTGGACCCCGCTGGTGCGTCAGGCCCTGCGGGAACTGCTGCCCGGAGCAGCTCGCTAGCCCATGGCTGGGCGGTGCGGAAACGACCCCTCAGGGAGGAGGAAGCGCTGCGCTGACCGCCTTCAGTTCGTCGAGAAACTGAACGACCTTCGACCTCCATGGCTCCGGGATGCCGGCGCGGTCGCTTTCCGTGCTGCAGGCCCCGGAAAACTGGAGTTTTCCGCTGGGGTCATGGATCTCGACCGATTGTTTCCCGTTGATGGTGGCGATGCGGAGTTTGCCCGAGGCGTCTTCCTTGGTGGCCGAGGTGCCGTGCGCATCGAGGGCCAGCGGACCCGGTTGCGGAGGACTGGCGGCGTCAGGTTCGCCCCCCAGCATGCGGTGCACCGCCGACGTCGTGGCCGGATCGGCTGCCAACCTGCGGAAAATGTCTTCAAGCCGCTGCAGGTGTTCCGGGGAATCCGGCTGCGCCTGGGGCGGAGCCGGCAGATTCACCGCCGCCAACCGGATCGATGCCTTCATTTCCGCGCCGCGCCGCAGCCAGCTCAGTTCCAGGGAATCGCCTTCCCGACGGTTGGCCACCGCCTTGCGGATATCCTCGTCCGACTTCAGGTCAGCGCCATTGCAGCGGAACAGAAGGTCGTTGACCGCCATTCCGGCCACGGCGGCCGGGCTGCCGGGAACCACGCGGGCGACCAGCAGACCAACCCCATCGGGCAACGGCGTCTGGGCGCGGACATCGGATCGCAGTGGAGCCACGAGGATCCCAAGGGCGACGCGGGTGGCGGCAGCCTGCGGGGCCGCGCTGCCCGGACTCGGCTCAGCAGGAGACTGGGCCAGAGCGGCGAGCGGGAGGCAGTGGATGGTGGCTACGGCGAGCTGTGTTCCGAACCACCGGGATGATGCGGTAGCCATGGTCGGGTGCGGAGTGGGTCAGCGGTACGCGGCCGGCAGGAGGACGCGCTGCTGACGGGGAATCGTCATGCGGATCAGGGAATTGTCGCGCGGATTGCGCCACTCGCGATGTTCCGTCTGTTCGATCTGGTATTCGAGCATCGGGGTGGCTTCGCTGAGGATGAGAGCGCCCTGGTCATTGAGGATGCGGAACTCGCGGCGCGCCGGCATGGGAACCCAGTTGATGGCCGGGGTGGTGGCGGCGGTGGCACTGCGCGAGGGAGCCGGCGCTGAGCCCGCAGACTTCGGCTGACTGGACGGCGGAATGGCGAACACCACGGCTGCGGCAGCCGCAGCGGGAACGGCCATGCGCCTCCAGGGAAAGTGTCCCGGAGCCGCAGGGGAATGCGGTCTGCCGTCGACCGCCTGTGGAGCGGCGTCAGCGGCCATCGCGGCGGCCAGCGATTCCTCGAGGAGGCGTGGCGTGGCGGCCGGGGAAAGCGAACGCAGTTCCCGTTCGAGCTGGAGGAGTCCGGCGTCCATGGGGTCTTGAAACTCGTGGTTCATGACAGCTTGGCAGGAGTGAGCGTGCGGCGGAGGCGTTCCAGCGCGTAGCGGTAACGGCTGGCCGCGGTGTTCATGGGGATGTCGAGTGTTTCGGCGACTTGTTCAAAAGTGAGGTCGCCCCAGATTTTGAGAATGATGACCTCCTTGTAGTAGTCCGGGAGCGACTGGATGGCTTTTTCGATCTGCTGCGACCGTTCATCCTGCTCGAGGCTGTCCTGGAACCAGACGATGTGGCCCGGCTCATCCATTTCCATGGCGCGCGTTTCCCGGTTGGCCCGGCGGATGTTCTTGCGGGCCTGATCGATGGCCGCCCGGCGGATCTGCGTGAAGGCAGCGGCGAGACACGGTTCGCTCGAGCCATCCTCGGAAAGGTCAATCATGCCGCTCTTCCAGAGCCGTACCATGGCCTCCTGAAGCACGTCTTCGGCGTCCTGTTCCGTGCGGGTCTGCTGACGGGCAAAGAGCAGCAGCCTTTGCCCATGCTGGGCGAACCACTGCTTCCAGCGGGAGGGTGGCGGAGAGGTTTCGGCGGGCATGACGGTTGGGTGGGTCGGATTGGGTGATCGTTACACGAGAGAAGGCGAATCGTCATGCCGCTTTTGTCTGGTCTTTTGCGGAGTTGCGATGCGGCATTGCCATGCCCGCGGGGCTCTGGCATGGTGGCCGGAAATGAAGCGCATGAAATTGCTGGCTGTTTATTCCGCGGGGTCGCTGATGGTGGCTCTGGTGTCGACCGGGTGGGCTCAGGAAGCAGTGCCCGCCGCGGGCATTCAGGGTGAAACGCAGCGCCGGAGCTATGCGCTGGGGAATTTTCTGGCGAGCCGGGACAAGCAGGAACTGTCGATGTCCGGCAGCGCGGAGAAACCCGACATGGCGCAGGTGATCGAAGGACTGAAGGCCGTCATGGAAGGGCGTCACAGCACGGATTACGCCAAAGGGGCCCAGATGGGCATGCAGCTGAAGAAGCTGGGCATTGCACTGGATGCGGCCATGGTCGCGGAAGGCCTCGCCGATGTCATGGCGAACCGCCTTCCGAAAATTCCGCCGGCGGACGTGCAGGGCGTCATGCGGGAGGTGCAGGCGGACCTCCAGGCGAAGGCAGAGGCGAAGCGTTCGGAGGAACTCGGGAAATCGCTGACCGCGGCGCAGGAATTCCTTGCGAAGAACGCGCAGGTTGCCGGAGTGAAAGCGACAGAGAGCGGGCTCCAGTACACGCTGCTGAGCCCCGGAGAAGGCCGTAGTCCGCAGGAAGGAGACATTGTCACCCTGAACCTCCGGGGAACCCTCGTGGATGGAACGGAATTCGAGAAAAGTCAGGAAGGCGTGCCGGCCCGGCGGGCCATGCGGGCACTCTGCCCGGGTCTTGGCGAAGGCATCCGGATGCTCAAGCCCGGAGGCAAGGCCACGTTCTTCGTGCCCCCGGCCCTCGGCTTCGGCGAAGCCGGCCGTCCCCCGCTGATCCGCGGAAATGCCGTGGTGCGCTACGATGTCGAACTGCTGTCCTCGGAGACCGCTCCCGTGCCTGCGGTCGGCCCCCGCAAGGATCCCGTCACAGCCGTGACACCGCCCGTGGCAGTAGAAGTTCCCGGTGCGCCCACGCCCGCCGTACCACCGGCCAAAGGCGACAAGCCCTGAGGAACGGAATCGGCTGGGCGCATGCGCACGTTTTCCTCAGAACTGGAGCAACTCGAATCCGAGCACCTGCGGCGGCGTCTGGAGTCGTTCCAGTCCACCGGTGGACCCGGACTGAGCGATTCCGCCGGGCGCCCGCTGACGGGATTCGCCTCGAATGACTACCTTGGTTTCGCGGGCTCGGAAATCCTGCGCAGCCTGCTCAGCGCAGCGGTGGCGCAATGGCCTGTGGGAGCCGGAGCTTCGCGCGCAGTGGTCGGCACGCAGCCGGCGCACCGTGAACTCGAGGCAGCCATTGCGGAATTGAAGGGAACGGCGGCGGCAGTGGCCTTCTCGTCGGGCTACGCGGCGGCCGTGGGCACCATGGGAGCCGTGCTGCGGGCGGGCGACATCGTGATTCTCGACAAACTGAGTCACGCCAGTCTCATCGACGGCGCGCGTCTCAGCGGGGCGACGATCCGGGTTTTTCCGCACAATGACATGGACCGTCTGCGCAGGCATCTCGCGTGGGCGCGCCGCATGGCCGGAGCCGGGGCACGGGTGCTGGTGGTGACCGAAAGTGTCTTCAGCATGGATGGGGACCGGGCAAGGCTATCGGAAGTCGTCCAGCTCAAGCAGGAAGCCGGTGCCATCCTCCTGCTGGACGAAGCCCATGCCTTCGGAGTGATCGGTCCGGGCGGGCGCGGGCTCGCTCACGAACTGGGCCTCGCGGACCAGATCGATATTTCCCTTGGCACCCTGAGCAAGGCCGCCGGCCTCCAGGGAGGCTTCGTCGCCGGAGGACAGGACCTCGCTGACCTCATCGTGAACCGCGCAAGAAGCTTTCTGTATTCCACCGCCCCACTGCCTTCCGTGGCCGCCGTGGCTGCGGAAATGGTGCGCCGCGTGCTTCCGGGACCGCATGGCGAATCCGCACGCGCCCGGCTCACTGCCAACCTGCGGCTGTTCGCGCAATTGACCGGCTCGCCGGAACCCGAAAGCCCCGTGATTCCAGTCATTCTGGGAAGTGAATCGGCCGCCCTCGCTGCGGCCGCACAACTCCGGGCTGAAGGACTGCTCGTTCCGGCCATCCGCTACCCCACCGTGGCGCGGGGACAGGCGCGGCTGCGCGTGAGCCTGACGGCGTCGCATGCGGAAAGTGACATCCGGAAACTGGTCGCCGCACTCCAGCAACTGGGAGCCATGGCATCAGCGGGCCGTGGCCGCGGGGACGGGCTGCAGCAGGACCGAGCGGAGGTCCCAGAGCGATCCCTGTGAGCCCGCTGCCAGCGATTCCACCGCGATCGAGAGGTCGAGCCCAGGGCCCGGAACCCGGATCGTCCCGGTCTGTGTGACGAGTCGGCGGTTCCATGAATCTCCGGGTTCGATGACAAGAGGGACCTTCTCGCGCCCGGCAGTGATCAGTGCCGTGCCGCCACCGTCCGGACCGCATTGGTAGCGGAGCACGATCACGTAGTCGCCCGGACTGATCCCGGAGATGGTCCATGCGGCAGTGGCGTCCCGGTTGCTCCAGTACGACCGGTTGGGCCCCGGAGCACCGTAGGGCAGGAGCTGACGCCGGATGTTCGCCTTCTCGATTTTGAGGAGCCTCGCACGGGCCTGACCCGGGGGAGCGACGCCCTCGGAAGCCGTACCCTCCAGCAGTTCTTCAGGATGGAGGGAAGCCGCAAACGCTTCGAGCCGTTCCTCGAGCGAAGGGCCGCGGGGCAGGCCTTCCGGAGGCTCGGGTTCCGGCTGTGCCTTGAGCAACTGGAGCACCCGCGCGAGTTCCAGCGACACCGCTTCGGCATCCTTCCTCCGGTTCCCTGCGGACAACGATGACCGCAGCGCCGCGAGTTCGTCCGCATACAGCGAAAGCCTCGCGCGGAGCAGGCGACGGCGCGCCTCGCTGTGACGGGCCGCAATCCCGGCAATTTCAGGGTCGCTCACGGGTTCCTTGTCCTGCGCCACGGCAGGGCTGGCGAGCACCGCGAGAATGATGGTCAGACAATGACGGAAGTTCATGGCTGCACCGGTGCCAGTTCGAGCGAAACAAGATCGCAGAGCGCTCCATCCTCATGGCTGAGTGCCGTCACGCGGAGCACCATGGTTTCCGCGCCCCTCGGGATCTCAATGGTGCCGCCTTCGATTTCCTGCAGACGGACTGACGGGGGATCGGCGCTGGTCTGTGCCGCCTTGAGCCGTTCTTCCGCTGACTGAACGGGTTTCAGAACCAGTGGCAGGGCCGGACCGATGGGCATGCTGGCGGCCGCGAGGACCGTCAGTTCCGCCGCCCCCCCCGAGAGTGGACCCATCTTCGTGTGCAGCTTCACCTTCCATCGCCCCGAAGGAACATCAAACGAACGGAGCTTCCAGAAAACTTCGGCAGAGCCAGCCGGCCGGAGATTGGTCAGCACATCACGCCCATTGCTGAGGCGGGCCTCTCCGCGCCAGCGGCATCCGAGCGCATCGCCCACCGCCAGCACAAGGGGCTGCCGCGCCGGAACGGAAGCCGCAGCCGTCAGCAGCGCAGGATCGGGCGGATGGGCAAGCCGCAGGCGTTCCTGACGCACCCGGGCAACCCCATCAGCATCCCGGAGTCTTTCATAGGCCGATTCAATGGCCGCAAGGTCCCGGCGGTATCGCTCGGTCGCGTTGGCCGACTGCTCCCCGAAGGCCTTGAGGTACCGGGCGCGGGACTCCGCCAACTGAACAGGGAGGCTGCTGCCCTCGTCGTCCGGCTGATCCGGAATCGGAACGAGGTCCACGCGGGCGAGATTCATGATGCCGTCGCCACCCGCTTTCTCCGCTGTGAGGCGGAACCGGACCGGACCATTCCCCGGCGACATCCGCCCGATCGTGAAGCGCTCGTAGAGATTCCAGCCTCCGGTGGACGAAACCGTGAAGCGCAGGGGATCAGCAGGCGGACCGAGCCCCCCGATCCTTGCAAAGGCCAGCGTTCCTCCTGTCGATGGAGCCTTTTCCGCCGAATCGGACGTGCGGCCTGGCGCGACCGCGCAAGTGATGCGGACCTCGTAGAGACCCGGAAACGATCCACGCACTTCCCATTCCACGGTGGCTCCCTGCCGGATGAAGAAGATGACCCCGGAAGCCGGTTCGTCCCGGATGCCGGAGCCGCGGGACCTGACATCCCGGGCCGGCAGCGGGATGCCGGGCCGGGTCTCCGCGGCAGTGGCAGCGGCCCGTTCCATGGCGGCCCGGAGGGCGGCGGCGCGCCCGGCTCCCGCATAATCGCCACGGGCCGCGCGTTCGTCCTCAAGCCGTCGGAATTCCCCGGCGGCATGCTCGCTCAGTGGCACGGAAGCGGCTGAAATCGAGGCAGCTGTGCGGGCACGCAGGGCAGACAATTCCGCTGGCATGGATGATTCCTGAGCACGGCCAGCCACCGGCGTCAGGCAGGCAAACACGGCGAGCCATCTCATGGATTCGCAGGAACCGGAATCAGCCGGAGCGAGCGAAGCTGAAACAGCCCACTGCCACGGATGGCCGCAGCCGACAGTTCAATGGCGGGCGCATGACTGAGCAGGCGGAGCGTCCCGACAATTTCCGTGCGGAATTCCTGCCACCCATTGCCCGGACGAATCGTGCGCCGGAGTTTGTGAAACCCTTCGCCCATGGTCAGGGTCCCGCCCGCATCCTTGTCGCCGGAAAAGGTCAGTTCCACTTCATAGCCACCCGCAGCGAGACCCTGGGGCAAGGACCACCGGGCGGAAGCCCCTTCCGCAATCCAGTTCGTGAGCACCGGGGGCGATCCGTCGGCCGCTCTGGAAAGGGTCACCCCATCGGAGAGCGCCGCATTTTCCGCGAGCAGGATCACACCGGAGCCCACGCTGGCATCGGCAGCCGGAGCCAACCGGGCCGCGCCCGATGGCGGTTCGGCGAGCGGACGACCAAGGGACTGGGCCACCACTGCCGCTTCCCGCCGGGCCGCGGCAGCCGATCGGTACTGCTTCCCGGCAGCAAAATCCTTTTCCGTCCGCAGCAGCAATGCCAGGTATTGTTCCCGGAGCGTGGCTGTGTCCCGCGCCAGTTGCTCCTTCCACGCCGCAAACCGCTGACGCAGAGGATCGCTCTCGGATTCCGGCACGGCTGCCCCCACGCCAACCGCTGCCGCACAAAGCAGGGCCGACCATCTGACTGCCGCAGGACAAGACATGTGGGTAATAAAAGGCAGAATTCCCCTTTTGTAAACGGGCGATTAACCCCCGTCGAGGGATCGGAATCGCGCAGCGGGGAAGGGCGCAGCGGGAAAAGTCTCCCGCCCCGCGGGATTCGTTCCGCCGCCCGAGGGCGGAAAGGACGGACTGGCCGGGCAGCGCTTCGGGCGGAAAAAACAGGGCGGGCAGCCCCGGTGTGGGGCTGCCCGCGGCGTTGGCAGGGAATGATGTCAGGACGGATTCCCGGATCTCCTCGCTCAGTAGCGGTAGTGTTCCGGCTTGTAGGGACCTTCCACGGGGACGCCGATGTAGTCGGCCTGGTCCTTGCTCAGGACGGTGAGCTTGACGCCAATCTTCTCGAGGTGGAGACGGGCGACTTCTTCGTCGAGCTTCTTGGGAAGCACGCGGACCATGGGGCCTTCGGCGGCGTAGTTCTCGCGGTTCTTCCAGAGGTCGAGCTGGGCGAGGGTCTGGTTCGAGAAGCTGTTGGACATCACGAACGACGGGTGACCGGTGGCGCAGCCGAGGTTCACGAGGCGTCCTTCGGCCAGCATGAAGACTTCGCGTCCATCGGGGAAGATGTACTTGTCAAGCTGTGGCTTGATGTTCACTTTCTTCACGCCGGACATTTCGTTGAGCTTGTCGACCTGGATTTCGTTATCGAAGTGGCCGATGTTGGCGATGACGGCCTGATCCTTCATCTGGGCGATGTGCTCGACCGTGATGACGTCCTTGTTGCCGGTGGTGGTGATGTAGATGTCAGCCCGGCCGAGGGTGTCCTCGAGCGTCGTGACTTCATATCCTTCCATGGCCGCCTGAAGGGCGTTGATCGGATCGATTTCGGTCACGATGACGCGGGCACCCTGACCACGTAGGGACTGAGCGCTGCCTTTGCCGACGTCGCCGTATCCGCAGACGACAGCGACCTTGCCCGAGATCATGACGTCGAGGGCGCGGTTGAGGCCATCGACGAGCGAGTGACGGCAGCCGTAGAGGTTGTCGAACTTTGACTTCGTGACGCTGTCGTTCACGTTGAACGCCGGGACGAGGAGCTTGCCTGCTTCCGCAAGCTTGTAGAGACGGTGGACCCCGGTCGTGGTTTCTTCGCTGACACCCTTCCAGTCCTTCACGAGTTCGTGGAAGATGTAAGGACTTTCCGCGTGGATCTTGCGAAGAAGGTCTTTGATGACTTTTTCCTCGTGGGAACCCGACGGCGTGTCGATCCAGCGGTCGCCTTCTTCAAGTTCGTAACCTTTGTGGAGGAGGAGGGTCACATCGCCACCGTCGTCAACGACGAGCTGGGGCCCTTTGCCATCGTGATCGATGATCGCCTTCCATGTGCAATCCCAGTACTCTTCCAGCGTTTCTCCCTTCCACGCGAACACCGGGATCCCAGCAGCAGCAATCGCCGCGGCGGCATGGTCCTGAGTCGAGAAAATGTTGCAGCTGGCCCAGCGCACCGTCGCTCCAAGGTCAGTCAGCGTCTCAATGAGCACCGCCGTCTGAATGGTCATGTGCAGCGATCCCGTGATGCGCACGCCGGCGAGCGGCTTGTCCTTGGCATAGCGCTCACGGATCGACATGAGGCCCGGCATTTCCTTTT
>JBIICE010000090.1:0-15657 GCA_044239025.1 Verrucomicrobiales bacterium | reverse complement strand
GACCCCACCTTCGGCCCAGTCTGCCCGAACCGCGCATTGTCCGCAGCGATCGTCAGATCGCAGACCACATGCAGCACGTGGCCGCCCCCGATCGCATAGCCCGCGACCATCGCAATGACGGGTTTGGGCAGGCTGCGGATCTTCTTCTGGAGATCAAGTACGTTAAGCCTCGGCACTCCATCGCTGCCCACATACCCCGCATGGCCGCGCACTTTCTGATCGCCTCCTGAACAGAAGGCCTTCTCTCCCTCCCCAGTCAGCACAATCACCCCGATCGACGGATCCTCATGCGCCAGATCAAACGCATCCAGCAACTCCTTCACCGTCAGAGGCCGGAACGCATTGCGCACCTCCGGCCGATTGATCGTGATCTTCGCCACCCCGTCATCGGTCTTCTCAAGGCGGATGTCTGTATACGATTTGATCGATGTCCACATAAGGTCAGTCCCAACTGGTTCAATTTCAGAAAATCAGCAGCGCAGCACATCATCGCACCACACCACAGGAAACAACGGCGCCTGAGGCCCGACGGTTCCCCGCCACTTCCATCCTGCCACCGATTCCTTCAGAAAATGAGCCCGCCACCCCGCCCATTGCAACCCCGGAGCGGCCCCCCCCGAATCTGGCCACCCCGGCCTGCCCGCCCTCTTCCGAAAAGCCCTGTCCCCTGAGTCCCTCTCCCCACCAGCACCTCACCGCACAACTGGGCGGCACCACCGTCGCCCAGCTCGCCGTGCGCTTCACCCGCGCCCCGAAACCCCGCCCCTCACGCCGAATCCCCGATGCCGTCGCCTCCGTTGGCCGGGCCACCCGGCACGGCGGCCTCCGGCCCCACCGTCACCAGCACCGGGGCCGCCGCAAAATACCGCCGGCACACCGTCGCCACCTCCTCCACCGTGATGCTCCGCACCCGCTCCAGCACCGCTTCGTAGTGGTCAAACCCTAACCCGTAAAGCTCATCCAGCGCACACTGCTGCGCCAGTCCCGCACTGCTCTGCGTCTGCATCGCCTGCTTCCCGATCCACGTCTTCCGCGCCCGGTCCAGTTCATCGGCGGTCAGCCCCTCGCGCGCCAGCAGCTCGATCTCCTTCCGCAGCTCGTCCCGCGCAAACTCCAGCTTCTCCGGGGCCGTGCTCAGATAAAACGCAAACACCCCCGGAGCCATCCCGATGATCTGCGTCGTCCCCACGCTGTACGCCAGTCCATGCTGCTCCCGGATTCGCTCGAAAAACCGGCTCGCCATGTCGCTGCAGGCTTCATCGATCAAATCCAGCGCCGTCCGGTCCGCGTGGGTGATCCCAACCGTCGGATACCCCGCCACCAGAAACGCCTGACGCTTGTCCTTCACCAGCGCCATCGTCTGCCCCCCATGCACCGGCGGCTCCGGCAGGGTCGCCCCGTCCCGCCGCGGTCCCTCCGGCATCTCCGCCAGCGCCCGCGCCACCATTTCCCGCGCTTCCTCAAAACCCACGTCGCCCACCACCGCCACCACCGCATTCCCAGTCACCACCTGCTCCCGGTGCATTGCCAGAATCTCTTCCCGCCCGATCCGCTCCAGCGACTCGAGGGTGCCCTCGCGGTTCAGCGAAAACGGATGCGTCCCGTACACCGCCCGCCGCAACGCCTGAAACGCGAGGAACGACGGATGATCCTCCTGCTGCTTCAACGCCGCTGCCTGCCGCGCCGACTCCCGCTTCACCTCGTCTTCCGGAAACGACGGCTCCAGCAGCACCTCCGCCCACAACGCCAGCCCCTGCTCGAAATCCGGGCGCAGCACCTGCGCCGATACCGAAAAACTGCTCCCGCCGCTGTCCGCTCCAATGCTCCCGCCTCCACCCTCGATCAGATCCGCAATCTCCTCCGAACCCCGCCGCGCCGTCCCCTTCACAAAGGTCCGCGCCATCAGCCGTCCGATCCCACTCGACTCCGCCGTCTCCGCCAGCAACCCGCCCCGCAGCGTCGCATGCAGCGAAACCACCGGCAGCCGCCGGTCCTCACGCACCAGCAGAGTCAGTCCGTTGGGATACACATGGCGACGCACCGGCTCCGCACGCAGTCCGCTCACCGACACCGTCGCCTTCGCAAGGCTCCCTGGCGGATTGATGGAAACACTCGTCAGCCCCTGCGGCGTCAGCCACTCCCGCGCCACCCGCTGCACCTGCTCCGGTGTCACCCGGTCCACCGCTTCCAGATAATGGCTCGTGAAATCCGCATTCCCCGCACTGTGCCAGTTGCTCCCCACATCGCTCGCCTGCCCTCGCGTCGTCGTCAGCCCCGACAACTGATCCGCCAGGAACATCCGCCGCGCGCGCCGCACATCCTCCTCCGTCACCCCATTGTCCTGAATCGCCCGAACCTGATCCAGCATCGCCGCCTCCGCCGCCTCGCGTTTGTCAGGGTCGCACTCCGCACTCGCATAGAAAATACCACTCAGCACCGGGGTGTACGCCCCAGCTCCCACCGCATGCACCAGCGCCTTCCGCTCCCGCACCTCCCGCCACAACCGCGACGTCCGCCCGCTCCCCATCAGTGTCCCTAACACCTCCAGCGCCGGAGTGTCCGCATGCAGCAACCCCGGAATCCGCCACGCCAGTTCCATGCGCGTGATCTCCGTGCTGAACTCCGCATGCGCCGCCCGCGCCGCCGTCTGCATCGGCTCCTCCGGAAGGTACAAATGCGCCGACGGACGCGACTCCACCTTCCCAAACCGCTCCCTCACCATCCGCTCCACTGTCTCGAAATCGGTATCCCCGGCCACCACCACAAACATCCGCTCCGGAGTGTACCGCTCCTGCCAGTACCCGAACGCCGCATCCCGCTCCACCGTATTGAACAACTCCAGCCGCCCGATCACCGGTTCCCGGTACGGATGCTCCCGGTACACCGTGCTGAACATCAGCTGGCTCACCGTTCTTCCCGGATCGTCCCGCCCCATGTCAATCTCCCGCCGGATCACATCCTTCTCCTTCTCGAACTCCGCATGCGGAAACCGCGCGGCCGTCGTCAGATCCGCCAGCACCCCCAGCGCCGTACCAAGCCCCTCCCGCAGTGTGTCGATCCAGTAAACCGTCCGGTCGAAGGAGGTGTAAGCATTGAGCACGCCCCCGGTGTCCTGCACAATCCGTGCAATTTCGCCTGGTCCATGAGTCCCCGCCCCCTGGAATACCATGTGCTCCACCAGATGCGACACCCCGGTTCCCAGGAGCCCATCCTCGAAAATGCTTCCCGTTTTAACCCATACCTGCACACTCACCAGCGGCGCACTCCGGTCTTCCTTGAAAAGGATTTCGAGCCCGTTCGGAAGACGCAGGATCTGCACCCCGGACAATGGGAAGGCAATGCCTCCATCGGCAGGTTGATTCGTCACGGATGATTCAGTTCGGACAGCCATGGCTTTCGGGAAAAGGGTTCACCCACGCAACGATCCTTTCCTCCACTGCGCAAGCGCTCCCGCCCCTGTAACTCTCTTCTCTCAGCAGTCCCCTCCCCATTTCACTCAATATCCGCCTTGCCCGGCTGAATGAGCAGCGGCCGGGCACCTTCCCCCGGGGTCACCACGGGCACCGGTGCCGACGGGATCGAAGGTGCCGCCGTGACCGCAGCCCTCGCCGGCTTTTTCTCGCTGTCTTTGTCACCGTCCTTCTCGTCCTTGCCCTTTTTCCGGCCATCATCCTTGTCGTCGTCCTTCTCCTTCCCCTGGGAGCCGGCAATGACCGAACCATACGGATCCTTGCCGAGGACCGTCTCGGCCGTAACCCGCACCGGAATCGCGTCGGCAGCAGCCAGTTCCGGATTGATGCCAGCCGCCCCGCTCGGCGGAACCGGCACGCCGGGTTCAGCCATCAGCGCAGCCGATGCCACCTCCCCGCCAATCGTGTGCAGCTTGCACACATTCCCGATCTTCGTGCCCGCGCGGATGTATTCCATGTAGGAAATCTTGGTCAGCTTCTCCCTCTCGGGGTCCGCAGGGTCCGGCCGCATTTCGAGGCAGGCATCCGAGGCCACATCTCCGGACAACTCACACAGTTCCACAAGATTGAGTCCCGCCGGTTCCTTGAAGTCCGGCAGCGCCCGGTCCCCGTGAAGCGAGGCGTTCATGATGTCCACCCACACCGGAAGGGCCGTGTGCCGGCTGAAGGCAAACGGATACACCTGCTCCCGTTTGTCCAGCCCTACCCACACCGCACACGTCACCTCACTGCTGTAACCCGCAAACCACAGATCCGTCGAATTGATGTGCGTCCCGGTCTTGCCAGCCACCGGCATCGGCCGCAACCCAAGCTCGCGCGCATTCGATGCAGTCCCGATATCAAGAACCATCGATTCCTCGAGACAGCTGTGAGTCATCCACGCCGCTGCCGCATCCGTCACCCGCACCAGTCCCGCCTCCGCTGGCCGTTTCCATACCGGTTGACCATCCGCACGCTCAATCCTCGTCACGAAGTGAATGCCCTCGGGCCGCTCGCCTCCATTGGGAAAGGCAGTGTAGGCCAGCGCCATGTCCCGCACGGAAACCTCATGCCGACCCAGCAGAATGGCAGGATCCGATGGCATGTCGCCGAAGCCCGCCCGCTTCCCCAGAAGCGTCACCTTCTCCAGCCCCATCTCGAGCCCCAGCCGCGCCGGGCAGTTGTTCTTCCCCTGAATGAGCGCCTTCCGGATGGATGTGGTGTCGTCATGCTGAATGTTGAAGGTCTCGACCCCCAGTTCGCCCAGCGTTCCAGTGGTCGCCCCCAGCATGATCCGCGTGTTGTCCATTCTCTGATCAATGATCCGGCTGCCCGGAAACCACCGGTCCTCGAAGGCCGCCGTGTAGACAAACGGCACGAAGGCGGTCGCGGCCGGCCGCTTGCTCAGAAAGACCCGGTTGTACTGCGACTGCGCAAAGTTCCGTCCCCCCGCCATCGCCAGCACCGCACCAGTCCGGTTGTCGAGTGCCATGGCCGCCCCCTGCAGGTACCCCGGTCTCGGCGCATCCTGCGGCAGCCCCCCGGCCTTGCGGTGGGCCTCCAGCTTCGCCGTGAACTCCGCCTGTTTCTCCCGCTCCTTAGGATAGTCCTCGCGCTGCTCCACCTCATTCAGCCGCTTTTCCAGACTTTCCTCCATGGCCCGCTGCATTGCCGAATCAATCGTGGTATACACCCGGTAGCCCTTGCCGGCAACCCCCTCAATGCCCAGCCCGCTCAGAATCGCCTCAATCTCATCCTCGATTTCGTACTGCACGTATCCCGCTGCCCGCACCGCCTCGGATGGCTTCACCGCCAGCGGCTCTCCCTTCATCACGTCGGCTTCCTCCCGCGTGATGTATTTCCGGATCACCATCCGGTCGAGAGTCTCGTTCCGCTCCCTCGTCGCGAGGGCGGGATTGTTCAGAGGATTATAGAAACGCGGACTCTTGATCAGCCCGATCAGCGCGGCGGCCTCGGATTTCGTAAGCTCCTTCGTGCTCTTGCTGAAATATCCCTGCGCCGCTGCCTCAATCCCGTAAAACCCTTTTCCGAAGGGAATCCGATTGAGATACAGCTCGATGATTTCTGGCTTTCCGTAGTGCTTCTCGATCCGCTCGGCCAGATGAATCTCAAGCAGCTTGCGTTCCCGGGTGCGTTCCATCAGCCCATAGGTATTACGGGCCAGCTGCTGCGTGATGGTGCTCGCCCCGGATACCGCACGACCCGCAAAGAGACTGTCCTTGGCCGCCCGCGCAATACCCCGGTAGTCCACCCCCTTGTGCTCCCAGAACCGGCTGTCTTCCGTCGCCACCAGCGCATCGATGAGATGCTGCGGCATGTCGCTGTACTGAATGACCGTCCGGTTCTCATTCGCCAGCCTCCCGATCTCCCGGCCTTCCCGGTCGAACAGAATGCTGCTCTGCTCGAATTTCCCGAGCAGCGACAGATCAAACCCATCGGCCTTCTCGCGGAATTGTGCCAGATAGGAACGGAGGCTCAGCACCGTCACGAGGGCCACCCCAAGAAGGGTCAGCGAAACCACCCGGAACCACGGCCGTTTCCATAGCGGAGGGCGACGGCGTCGCTGCCGCCGCACCGGCAGCTGGTCCGGTCGGATCTTGATGAGGTCTCCAATCATGCCTGAAAAAAAGCGCCCGCACGGACAGCTTCTGCCCAGAGCATGCAGGACCGCGGAAAAAATGCAAAGGAATGGTCAGGCCCCCCCGCCCGGGGGTCATTTGAGGGCAGCCTCCATCACCTGATGCACCCGCTGCACCATGCTCCGCGGGTCTTCCACAAGGCCCGCACTCAGCAGCGCCGTATCCAGCAACTGGGCCGCAATCAGCCCGGCAGCCTCGGGACGCGACTCCCTCGTTTCCCAGAGCCGGCGGATCAGCGGGTGCCGCGGATTGATCTCCAGCCGGACTTTCGGCACCGGCGCTTCCTGCTTCATGGTCCGCATCATGGCCCGCATCTGCGGCCCCATTCTCGCCTCTTCCGGGAGGAGTGCCACCACCGGACTGCCGGTCAGCCGCCGCGATACGGCAACCTCCTTCACCCCATCACCCAGCTGCGCAGCCATCCATTGGCAGAACTGCTCGCCCTCCTCCGCGGACAGACCTTCCCCCTCGGGTTCGGGTGCCTCGGGCAGTTCCAGATCGTCAGCATCGGCCGCCTGCAGCCGCTTCCCTCCGAATTCATGCAGCGATCCCGCAATGTACTCGTCCACCGCCTCGGTGAAGCAGAGCACCTCGAGCCCGCGCGCCCGGAAGGCTTCCAGATAAGGCCCGTTCTCAATCGCATGTCGGCTCGGCGCCTGCAGGAAATAGATGTCGTTCTGCCCGTCCTTCATGCGCGCCACATATTCGTCGAGGGAGGTTACCGCGCCGGCTTCCGTCATGCTGCTCTCGAAACGCAGCAGTTTGGCAAGGGCCTCCCGATGCTTGGCATCCGTGACGACGCCCTCCTTCACAAAACGGCTGAACTTCGCGTAGAAATCAGCGTACTTCACCGCGTCGCTCTTGGCTTCGCCATCAAGGAACTTCAGGAACCGCTTCGTGATGACGTCGCCCAGCTTCTGCACCAGGGCACTGTCCTGCATGGTCTCCCGCGATATGTTGAGCGGCAGGTCGTCGCTGTCGATGACCCCGCGCAGGAATCGCAGCCAGTCCGGCAGCAGTCCCTTCGGATGCGGGTCAATCAGCACACGGCGGCAGTACAGAGCCACCCCCGGCTCGGTCTGCCCCATCCCCCATGGCTCGGGATTCTCTCCGGGCACAAAAACCAGAGAATTGATCACCAGCGGGGCGTCGGCATTGAAGTGCAGGCGGTACCGCGGCTCGTCCCACGCGTGCGCAATGAATTTGTAGAACTCTCCGTACTGTTCATCGGTGACCTCGCTGCGGTTCTTCAGCCAGAGCGCCTCGACCGTGTTCGCACGCTCCCCATCCAGCTGCACCGGAAACGGCACGAAGTTGGAATACTGCTTCAGCAGTTCGGAGATACGCCACTTGCGGGCATAATCCGCCTGGTCTTCCCGCAGATGAATGACCACACGCGTTCCCCGCGGCTGTTCCCCGGCCTCCTCGATGCTGTAGCCGCTCCGTCCATCACTGCTCCAGTGCAGCGCACCGGAATCCACCCGCCACGATTTCGTGTACACATCCACCCGGTCCGCCACCATGAACACACTGTAGAATCCCACCCCGAACCGCCCGATCACGTTCCCCGCAGCCGCCGCACCGGTCTCCAGACCCTGCAGAAAGGCCTTGGTGCCACTGTGCGCGATGGTCCCCAGATTCTGCACCAGTTCCTCCCGTGTCATCCCGATCCCCGCATCATCGATCGTCAGGGTCCGGCCGTCCTCATCCGTCCGGATCGATATCTCCAGGGGCAGATCGCCGTCTGCAACCTCCACACCCGTCAGCTTCAGATGCCGCAGCTTTTCCTGCGCATCGGAGGCATTCGAGACCAATTCCCTCAGGAAGATCTCGCGGTCGGTGTACAGTGAGTGAATGACAATGTCGAGGAGTTGCCTGACTTCGGCCTGAAAGGCATGCGGTTGCACGTTGTCTGTGGTCATTCTGAGTTGGAGTTTCCGTTTTGGTGACGCGGCCCCCCGTACGCAGGCGAGACGCCGTGTCAAAGCGATGCCTCGGGGCATGCCAGTTTCCCTGTCCCCGACCCGCACAAGCCGGATTCCCAAGCTTGTGAAAAATTTCACAGATTCGGGTTGCCGCGACCGCCCTGAAATCGAATCTCTCAGGGAACGTCCGGATCCCGCGCCCGGCTACCCATGAAATCTTCCAGCACCATGGCCATCACCTACAAACCCGGCAGATTGCCGCACCCGAAAGAACACCGCATGATCTTCCGGAACGTCGACCGGGAGGGATGGGACACATCGATCGAATGCTACCTGCGCGAAGGAGGCTACGAACAACTGAAGAAGGCTCTCGCGATGGATCCGAAGGCCATTACGGAAGAAGTCAAGCTGAGCGGCCTGCGCGGCCGGGGCGGAGCCGGCTTCCCCACGGGCGTGAAATGGACATTCATACCGCCGAACAACACCAAGCCGGTCTATCTGATCTGCAACGCGGACGAAAGCGAACCCGGCACCTTCAAGGACCGCTACATCATCCACCAGGACCCCCACCAGCTCATCGAGGGCATGATCATCTCCTGCTTCGCCGTGGGAGCCCACCTCGCGTA
This sequence comes from Verrucomicrobiales bacterium, assembly GCA_044239025.1. GTDB lineage: Bacteria > Verrucomicrobiota > Verrucomicrobiia > Verrucomicrobiales > V1-33 > V1-33. The sequence continues at coordinate 6,997 of JBIICE010000090.1, read as the reverse complement.
CATCTACATCCGAGAGGAGTTTCCTGAAGGTGCCCGGATTCTCGAAAAGGCCATCGCTGACGCCCGCGCCCGCAGCTTCCTCGGCAAAAATATCTGCGGTTCAGGATTCGATCTGGAGATCTACGTGCACCGAGGTGCCGGAGCCTATATCTGCGGCGAGGAAACCGGACTCATCGAAAGCCTCGAAGGGAAACGCCCCTACCCGCGCATCAAGCCCCCCTACTTCCCCGCCGCCCTCGGCCTCTACCTCTGCCCCACCATCGTCAACAACGTCGAAAGCCTCTGCCACGTCCGCCACATCATCGCGATGGGCGGTGCGGAATACGCCAAACTCGGTACGCCGCGCAACACCGGGACCCGCATCCTCTGCGTCAGCGGAGACGTCGTCCGTCCCGGCTACTTCGAGGTCCAGGTCGGCAAGGTCACCATGGGCGAGGTCATCAACGACATGTGCGGCGGGCTCCGGCCGGGACGGAAACTGAGAGCCATCATTCCCGGAGGATCGTCCGCCAAAGTCCTCCGCGCCGACGAAACCTTCAAGGTAAAACAACCCGACGGCAGCATGAAGGAACTCTCCGTCTGGGATATTCCCATGGACTTCGACACCATTGCCGCCTGCGGCTCCATGGCCGGCTCCGGCGGTGTCATCATCATGGACGATTCCCGCAGCATGGCTTGGGTTCTCAATAACCTGAATACCTTCTACGCCCACGAAAGCTGCGGCCAGTGCACCCCCTGCCGCGAAGGCAGCCTCTGGATGCGCAAAATCAGCGACCGTATCGCCGGCGGCACCGGCTCCCCGGATGACGTGGCTCTGCTCGAAAGCGTTGCCTACCAGATCGACGGCAAAACGATCTGCGCCTTCGGGGAAGCCTGCTCTTGGCCCACCGAAAGCTTCATTGCCAAATTCCGCGATGAACTGACGGCCGCCACCAACCCCGAAAACAAGGGCCGCCTCCACAACGGCGAGTCGCGCCTCGCCGCCGCTACCCTCTGAGCCCCGGAAACGCTTCCACTGAAACAGACAGGGAACAGCCGCCGTACCGCTATTCACAAGGAATGGGCACGGGGACCCTCTCCCGATAAGGGAACTTTCCCTTTGCACCCACTTCCCGTGCCCTTACCCTCCCTCAATCCATGAACAATACCCAGGTTTTCTTCGCCATGCCCATCGGAGGTCAGGAAATGTTCCTGATCTTCCTGGCCATTCTCCTCCTCTTCGGTGCCAAAAAACTCCCCGAATTTGCCCGCGGCCTCGGCCGGAGCATGGGAGAATTCAAAAAAGCACGCCAGGAATTCGAACACGAAATCACCAAGGCGGTCGACGAAAAGGACACCAAAATCTGATGCCCCTTCGCCCTGCGCGACCCTTCCTCAAGTTTCTCCAGAGAGGCACCCTCACGGGTGCCTCTTTTGTTTTTCTGCTTGCGGCCCAGCCACAGGAACCGGCGGGCGAGGCAGCCCCTCCGGTCACGGTCCGCTTTCTTTCATGGAACGTCCGGAATTTCACAGGAACGACCCAGTCTCCCGATGCTCCCGGAACAGTCCGTCCGAAACCTCGCGAAGAGGTATCTGCTGTGGTCCGCACCCTCGCTGACTACCGGCCCGATGTCATCGGCCTGTCCGAAATGGGATCGGATGCCGATCTTCAGCGCCTCCAGGAAATGCTAGCCGATGAGGGCCTCCGGCTCCCGCACCGCGAATTGGTCAGCGGAGCCGATCCCGACCGCCACGTCGCCCTGCTGAGCCGCTTCCCCATCATGGACCGACAGCACAGCACCCGCCTGTCTTATCAGCTGGGAGCCAGCCGGTTTCCGATCCAACGGGGCATCCTCGACGTCACCATCGAACCAACCCCCCGGTGCCAACTCCGTCTCTGCGGCGTTCACCTCAAAAGCCGACGCGACACGCCGGAAGCTGAGGAAAGCCTGATGCGCCGCAATGAGGCCCACCTGCTCCGCCAGAAGGTCGACCACATCCTCAAGGAAAACCCCGACACCCAGCTCCTTGTCTTCGGCGACTTCAATGACTCACGGGACAGTCCCTCGCTCCGCTGCATCCGCGGGGTCCGGTCCCACGGTCGGTATCTTGCGGAACTCCCCTGCGCCGACCAACGCGGCGAGCGCTGGACTTACCACTTCCCGGAAGCGGACAGCTACAGCCGCATCGATTTTCTGCTCGCTTCGCGCAGCCTCCTGCCTGCCATCGCCGCTGGGGAATGCCGCATCCCCTCGGACCATACCTGGCGGCTTGCCAGCGACCACCGCCCCCTCACTACCCTCATCCGCATCCCCATTCGTCTGGATTCCACCGGGCAAGGCAAGGCCGGGAGCCGGAAACCCAGGGGTCCGGGCTGAAGCGGCATCATTGGCTGCCGTCATTGCGTCGCCACTTGAGAATTGCCACGGGCGGACAGACATGGCATCTCCCTTCCCTATGCGCTTCCATCTCCTTTCAGCAGCTTTCCCGGTTATCCTATCCTCATCCCTCAAGGCGGCGGTTACTCTGCCCTCTGTCCTCAATTCTCAAATGGTGCTCCAGCGGGATAGACCAGTGCCGGTTTGGGGCTGGGCGGATGCCGGCGAGAAGGTCTCGGTCACCTTCGCCGGAAAAAGTGTGGAGACCACGGCGGCCCCCGATGGATCCTGGAAGGTCAACCTCGATCCCATGCCGGCCAACGCGACCCCGCAGACCATGATCATCCGGGGATCGAATGAAATCCGCCTCGACGACATCCTCGTCGGCGAGGTCTGGATCGGCAGCGGCCAAAGCAACATGCAGTGGAGCGTCGAGTCCTCGGACAAGCCCGCCGAAGAAATAGCGGCCGCCACCCATCCCGGCATCCGGCTTTTCCTCGTGCCCCTGGTGTCATCGCCAGTCAGGAACCGGAACGTGGATGCCAAATGGACCGCGTGCTCACCGGAAAGCATTCCCAGGTTTTCCGCGGTCCTCTATTACATGGGCCGCCACCTTCACCGCGAACTCAATGTACCCGTCGGCCTCATCGCCAGTTCATGGGGCGGCAGCCGGATTGAACCATGGACCCCCACCGAAGGATTCGCCCAGGTCCCGAGCCAGCGCGATCACGTGAAAACCATCCGCATGAACACCCCGGGCTATCCGGAACATGAGGCCGCTCTCCAGTCGTGGCTCGGGAACGTGGAAAGCTGGGCAAAACAAGGCCGCGAACTGTTGAAGCAGAAGCAGCCGCTGCCACCCATGCCAGACCGCCCCGGACCTCTTGCCCACGGCCACCAGCAACTGGTCGGGACCTACAACGCCATGATCCATCCCCTCATCCCTTTCGCGATCCGCGGCGCAGTCTGGTATCAGGGCGAATCCAACAACGGCGAAGGGATGCTCTACCTCGACCGCATGAAAGCCCTCGTCGGTGGCTGGCGCAGTGTCTGGAATCAGGGAGAATTCCCATTCTACCATGTCCAGCTGGCCCCCTACAACTACAGTGGCAAGGACCCCGCCACGGACCGCGCCGATACCAGACTCGCAGAAATCTGGGAAGCTCAGGCCGAAAGCGCCCGGCAAATCCCCCACACCGGCATGGCCGTCATCAATGACATCGGCAACGTCACCGATATCCACCCCCGCAATAAACAGGAAGTCGGACGCCGTCTTGCTCTCCTGGCCCTTTCCAGGGACTACGGCCGCGCGGACTTGGTCGCCTCCGGCCCGTCCTACAGCAGTCATTCCATCGAGGGGAGCCGCATCCGCGTGCAATTCGACTCGACTGGTTCCGGTCTCGCCTCCCGAGATGGCAAACCCCTGAGCTGGTTCGAGATCGCTGGATCAGATGGCCGTTTTCATAACGCTGAAGCCAGCGTCGAGGGCAAGAGTGTGCTCGTCTCCTGCCCTGCGGTTCCCCAGCCCATGGCCGTCCGCTTTGCCTTCAGCCAGATCGCTGAACCCAACCTCATCAACAAGGAAGGCCTGCCCGCCGGTGCCTTCCGGACCCGCTGAAGCCGACTGAATTTTCAGCGCACGGCATTTCACCGGAAACCACCGCAAGCGGTCAACGTCCGCGGTTGGCTGTCAGAGTGACCATCCCGTCTTCCATGGGATAGTCCGTAGTACACCCCGTCACGGGAATCGTGCGTCACCTCTCTGCCGGAACCTGCCCGGCAGTCTCGAGAGGCACACCCACAAACCGGCGCACTTCGGTGAGATCGTCCGACCGTAACACGATCACAGAGCCACTTTGCCCGGCCGCCGCGATGAGGCTGCCGTCGGGACTGAAACGTGCTGCATAAATTCCGGCCGGAAAGGCTGCGGACTTCACGACTTCAGCACCTTCCGTCTGCCACGATTCCACGGCGGCATTCTCTTCAGCCGACCGCGAGGTGCTCACCTTTCCAAAGATCCCCTTGATCCGTTCCGGCAGGACCGGGTCAAATTCAGAACGTCCCACCGCCAGACTCCCCTTCCCATCCATACTGGCTGCCGCCAGCATGCGCTTTCCATCGGCACTGTAATCCACCGCCCAGATGCGTCCCTCCATCGCAGGATAGCGCCGGATCAGATTCGAATTGTCACCGATGCGGCGCTGTACCTCACGGAAGACCCGGTAGACCTGCGGCACACCGTCGGCTCCACCCACGAGAATTTCGTCGCGGAGCGGATGCCGCGCAATGGCCGCTAATCCGCCCTTCAGCGCTCCCGGGGTGATGCTGGTGAGATTGTCCACAAAGCGCTCGGTCGCCAGTTCCGTCAGCTTCGCAGACATGTCCCGGCCGCACGAGATCAGATGGTCGCCTTTAACCGAAAACACGGTGTCGAGGACCCAATCGTCATGGCTCGCCATGAAAAGGACCTGCCGGCCGTCAGCGACATCGACCGCGCGCAGGGATTTGTCAGCCGCACAGCCAAATGCCAGCAGTTTGCCATCTGGTGACCATGACGCTCCATACACAGTGTCCGCGGTGGCCGGCAAGGAAAGCTGAAGTTCACCGGACGGTATTTTCCAAACCTGCAGTTCCCCCATCCTCGCAGGCAAGCCGCCCGTGGCCGCGAGGTATTTGCCATCGCGGCTGAACGCGAGGCTGGTCAGGCGCTCGGATAATCCAATCAGCCGCTGCACGAGACCACTGCCGTCCGCCCGGTGCAGCAGGATCTCATGAAATCCAGTCACGGCAATCCACTGGCCGTCTGGTGACCATGCGACCGCATCAATGCTCGGCGGCCGCAGATAAACCGGTGGCCGACTCGCATCGTGCCGCGCCATGGCATTCGCCGGAGTGTCATCCACGGCACCCTCCCCAATCCAGCGGCCAATCAGCTCCACATCGGCTTTCGCCAGAGGATCCCCATTCTTCGGCATCTCGGGCTTACCCCCCTCGTGTGGGATAATGTTCGTCATCAGAGACGACTGTTCTGGCTTACCCGGAACAATCCCGGGGCCGTCATCTTCTCCTCCCTTGAGCAGGAGGTCATGACTCGTCATCACATAGTTGCCCTTGGGCTTGGCTGGTTGGTGACAGCCATGGCAGGCCGCCTGCAGGATCGGCCGGATCTGACGGTAGTAGCTGACGGGCTTGTCTTCGGCCGAGACGGTAAGCGGACTCCCGGAGGCAAGGAGAAAAAGTAGTCGACTGAGCCAGCGGACGTTCATGATTACCGGGTATCCACGGGGACACCGCCCATGCAATGACGATTCGTGCCCGCGGGCACGGCGGTCCAACTCAGCGCTCCACCCGCTTGCTGCCGCCTGCCATTTCCTTCTCGACCTCGGCAAGGCTCGCCATCGAGGTATCTCCCGGCGTCGTCATGGCAAGGGCCCCATGCGCCGCCCCGTAACCAACCGCCTTCGCTGCGTCATTGTGCGCAAGAAACCCATAAATCAGACCACTGGCAAAACTATCGCCGCCTCCCACCCGGTCCATGATCTCCAGCGCAGGCCGCGCCGTCGCCTCGTGAAAGAGCCCATCGTGCCAGAGGATCGCTCCCCAGTCATTGATCGTCGCGGTCTTGACCGTCCTGAGGGTGGTGGCGGCCACCTTGAAATTCGGAAACGCGGCTACCGCCCGTGTGATCATGCGCTGAAAGCTCTCGGTCGGCACCGTGGTGAGATGCTCGTCCACTCCCTCGACCTCAAATCCGAGTGATGCCGTGAAATCCTCCTCGTTTCCGATCATCACGTCGACATTCTCCGCAATGCGGCGGTTCACTTCCTGAGCACGCGCCTTGCCGCCAATCGTCTTCCAGAGACTCGGTCGGTAGTTGAGGTCGTAGCTCACCATCGTGCCATGGCGATGCGCCGCCTCCACCGCCTCGATGACGACCTCGGGTGTCGTATCACTCAAAGCAGCAAAGATCCCCCCTGTGTGAAACCAGCGGACACCATGTCGCCCGAAAATCTCCTCCCAGTCGATATCTCCCGGTTTCAACTGACTCGCCGCCGTGTTGCCACGGTCAGGCACGCCCAGTGCTCCCCTGATCCCGAATCCGCGCTCCGTGAAATTCAATCCGTTTCTAACCGAGCGGCCAATGCCGTCGTAGGGCACCCAGCGGACATAGCCAGTATCGACGCCTCCCTGCATCATGAAATCCTCGATCAGGCGGCCCACATCGTTTTCCGCGAAGGCCGTGACATGAGCAGTGCGCAAACGGAAGCATTTCCTCAAACCCCGCGAGACATTGTACTCGCCACCGCCCTCCCAGGCGTCGAATTGCCGAGCCGTCCGCACTCGTCCCTCGCCTGGATCAAGTCTCAGCATAACTTCTCCCAGCGACACACAGTCCCAGCGGCATTCATCAGGCGATTTCAGGGTAAGCATGGAAGGTTCTGAATTGGATGGTTGGCTTTATCTCGCTCCCTCAGACATCGCAAGCCAGTCGCGGGCCATCAAGGGGGATATGCCCGGGGATTTGGGGACCCCTCACCGTTGAGCTGCGCTGTTCCGGTTCCGGTGGACCGCAGGGCTGGCAGCCACCATCCGCTCCCCCGCAGTGGGTTTCCATCCCACTCGCGTGGCCCGCGTGGCGT
>JBIICE010000304.1:0-3940 GCA_044239025.1 Verrucomicrobiales bacterium | reverse complement strand
TCTCGCTCCCTGCCGCGGCCCGGTTCCTCCAGCCGGCCACCCGCCAGCGCTGCCTCACTTTCGCGGCCTGCGCGCTCATCGGTGCGGCCCTCTGGTTCATCGGACTCATGATCTGGGGCGGCCGCGGCACGGCCTGGTGCCCGTGGTGCCTTGCCGCCCACGGCGCGGGTCTTGTCGCTGCCTTCTCGGTGCTCCGCTCCCGGGAATCCCGGAACGGCAACCTCATTCCCGCTGCTTTCCTCGCCTCGGCCGCGACCGCCACCCTCGCCCTCGCCCAGATCTTCGGCCCTGCCCCCCGGAGCCACGAAGTCACGGTCTCCGCCCCTCCGCCCCGCGCCACCGCCACCGCCACGGCGGCCACTCAGCCCAACGCCAACCTCCGCCACTTCACGGGCGCTCCCAGATCGCCCAGAGCGGTCTCGTTCCAGAATGGTCAGTTCGCCTTCGACGCTGCCAACCTCCCCATCCTCGGCAACCCGGACGCGCCTCATGTCCTCGTCGAATACTTCGACTACACCTGCGGCAGCTGCCGCGACCTCTACAAGGACCTCGGAGCCCTCAAGGCCGCCTACCCGGATCAGTTCGCCGTCGTTCTCATCCCCTGCCCCCTCAACCGTTCCTGCAACCCCCACCTCAACCCGTCCATCAAGGACCACGAAGCCGCCTGCGACCTCGCCCGACTCGCCCTCGCCGTCTGGAAACTCAGCCCCGCCAGCTTCCCCCGGTTCCACGAGGCCCTTCTCAAACTCCCCCTGCCCGCAAACCCTGCCACGGCCTTCGAACTCGCCGCCACTGCCGTCCCCCCGGACACCCTGCGCGCCACCCTCCAGTCCCCGGAAGTCGCCGCCTTCCTCGCGGCCAGCGCCAGGGACTATGCCTCGCTCGCCGCCTCCAGCCTCCGCATGCCCAAACTCCTCCTCCGCGACTCCATCATGATGCACGGCCTCGCCAACTCGGCGGAAACCTTCGTCTCGGAAATCGCCCGCCACTTCTCCCTCCCCAAATCCAGCCTGCCACGGAAATAAATTCCGGAATTTCATAACCATTTAACCCACCCGGATCCCCCTCCGAATCCATCCGACCACCCATTTTCCGCTTCCCATTTTACGTGGAAAATGTATTTACAATGCAAAGCCCCATGAAAGCACCCGCCCTCCTTCTTTCCCTCTCGGTGTTTGCCCCCTTCTGCACCCTGGCGGCCCTGCCCCCGTGCCTCGACGACGCCACCGGAAAACTGACGGTCCGCTTCTGCAACCGCCTTGAAGTGCTGGACATCAATACCGACCGCTTCGATGCCACCAGAGCCACCGGCGAAGTCAATACCGTCCGCACCGCAGAAAAACTCCGGGTCTCGGAACTTTCCTCGGAGGCCGCCAGCTACCAGCAGAACACAGGTCTCGCCACCCAGCTCACCGGCTGGGTCTCCGGCAAGCCCCGCAGGGACAGCACCTGGCGCGCCATCAACAGCCAGCTCTTCGTGGAACTGCTCCCCTCGGTCGACCGTGGCACTTTCATCCGCTCGGCCCGCGCCGCCTCGGCCGTCCAACCCAGCTACGCCCATCAATTCCTCGTTCTCAATTACCAGGACGTCTTCTCGGCCCTCCGCGCCCTCGACCGCATCCGCGAAGCTCCAGGCGTCGTCCAGGCTGAACCTCTCCTCTCAGTCAAACGCGTCAGCAAATACATCCCCAACGACCGCAACTTCTCCTTCACCACCACCACCGCCGCCGACTACGGCCCACGGGTGAAACTCTGGGAAAATGTCCGCACTCCCATCCCCAGCCCTGACTCATCTTCCAGGCCCTACCAGTGGAACCTCAGGAATACCGGGGAAAATCAACCACTGCCCCTCCTGATGGAACCGGACGTCGGCGATCTCATCCTCCCGGGTGACCGCTGCGATATCCGCGCCGACCTCGCCTGGGACCTGCGCAGCCCCATCTCTCAACTCCCCATCCGCGGCAACAACATCAAGGTCCTCGTGGTCGACGACGGACTCGAAAAAGCTCACGCGGACTTCACCGGGGCTTCGGTCCCCGGCGTCGACCTCGTCAAAACCAATCACGACAACTACGTCGACCGCGGCTGGGATCCCCTCGACCCGAACAACCCCACCCCGTCGCCCGCCAACATCCGCTTCGACTTCCACGGAACCGCCTGCGCCGGCATCATCGGAGCCCGCATGGATAATGCCCAGCGCGACATCACCGGAGTAGCCCCCCTCTGCACCATGATGGGCATCCGCATCCTCGGCGGCAATGCCACCCCGCTCCAGTTCGCCAACGCCGTCGCCTGGGGCTCCACGCAGTCGGACTTCAATCAGGACGGTGTCATCAATACCGAAGACCCCCGCACCGGTGCCCTCCTCGCTGACGTCGCCAATAATTCCTGGGGCCCCGCCACCCTCGCTGCCGACGACCTCTACCCGGAACACCCGCTCGTCCTCCAGGCCTTCGAATTCGCCCTCCGCCCCGGTCCCAAGGACTGTGTCTTCGTCTTCGCCGCCGGCAACGAAGGCGACGGCCGCATGAACACGAATTACCAGGAAACCACCAACCGCCGCGAAACCATCGCCGTCGGCTGCATCAGTGACATCGGCCGACGCATCGCCTATTCCAATGTCGGAGCCAGCCTCATGTGCGTCGCTCCAGGCATGGGCGATGAACTCCCCCCGCTCATGAAATGGACCGCGGCCCCGCCCGCCGGACCCCAGGGCGCATGGCCCGCCAGCAAACCCATCCGCAAGAACCCTCCCATCGAACCATGGGATATCCCGCCCGACTTCCGGGAATCCCGCCGACCCACCCAGGGCATCCTCAGCCTCTCCACCCAGGGCCGCACCGACTCGAGCAACATCGGCACCTCGTTCGCTGCCCCTCAGGTAGCCGGGGTCGTCGCCCTCATGAAACAGGCGAATCCCCAGCTCAAGTGGCGCGATATCCAGGAAATCATCATGCGCTCCACCCGCATGGTCAATGACTGCCGCTGGGATATCAACGCCCGCCCGTTCCCCACCCTCTGGCGTCTCGCCCCCATGGGGAAACCGTTCCACTTCGCCCACGGAGCCGGACTCATCGATGCCGAAAAAGCAGTCCGCATCGCCATCAAATGGAAGAATCTTCCCTTCTCCACCAGCATGAAGATGACCGGCCCGGCCGGCCGCCTCATTCCGGACAATAACCAGGAAGGCGTCCGGATGTTCGTCCCCGGCCCACCGGCCGGCATGCGCGTCGAACACGTCAGTACCCGCGTCAAATGGTACCATGGCCGCCGCGGCGACGTGGGCATCAACCTGTTCGCCCCTCCCAACCGCGCCGATATCTTCGGCATGAAGTCGGAATTGTTCGTCCCCCACCGCGAGGACTACAACCGCAGCGAGGAAAACTTCGTCCCGGCCTTCGATACCGCCACGGACTGGAAGTTCATGTCCCTCCGCCACTGGGGCTACCGCGCGATCGGCACCTCCCCCAGCTGGATCGTTCAGGTCTGGGACAACACCAGCCAGGGCACCAACCTCAACCCAACGGTCGCCGACCCCGTCTACGTCCCGGTCGCCAATCCCACCGACCCCAGCAAACAGAAGATCGCTGCCCTCGACGTCACCTACTACGGCTGCTACGGCGACACTTCCCAGAACGATCCCCCCAACGTCCCCGCCCAGAACGTCAGTATCGGTCGCGCCCAGACCATCCAGTCCCGCACCATCCGCTCAGGCGGTTCCACCGGCGTCTTCCCGATCATCGCTCACGAATTCTACCTGCCAGCGGACATCACCCCGAAACAGCCCACCCTCCCCACCACGGGCCTCACCCAGTTCGCGACCCTCGATGTCCCCAGCGTCGGCAACCCGAACGTGCGGATGCTCATCACTCTCAACCGCGCCACCGGAGAATACACCTTCACCCCGTCTGCCTTCGGCGTCTTCCCCTTCTACGTCATG
>JBIICE010000089.1:0-15786 GCA_044239025.1 Verrucomicrobiales bacterium | reverse complement strand
GCCCTCCATCCGGTGATTGCCGATGATTTCATTCTCGTTCCGCTGCCAGGGGAGGCTGCGCCGGCAGAATCCCTCCGCGTTGTCTTCACCACCACGGAAAAGTGAGATGTCGGACTGAGCGGGGAGCAAGTCACGAGGTCTGAAGCGGTGCTGCATGGAAGTTCTTCCCTCCCCTGAAAACCCAACGGATTCCACCCGGGCCGAGACGGAATCCGATGGCCTCCCGCACCCACCATCGTGGTCGTCACTCTGGCGCGTGGTCGAGAATCAGGCACACAATGCCTTCAATGACAAGGTGGCCCAGTTCATCCTGCTGGCGGTCGCCGAAGTCACTGCCGTCAGTGCATGGTATCCTCAGATTGCCAGTGCCCTGCTGGTGCTTCCGCAGATGTTTCTGGCTCCGGCAGCCGGCTGGTTTTCGGATCACTGCTCGAAGCGGCGCATTCTCGTCTGGTGCAGTCTCTCGCAGGTGATTCTGCTGGCCTGCATCGCTGCGGCCTTTGCGGCGCAGGCCTTCTGGCTGGCCACCGCGCTTTTTTTCCTCCTCGCCGTTCAGGCGGCCCTCTACGGGCCCGCCAAAGCAGGCATCGTCAAGGAACTTGTGGGAGGCCGCTTCCTGACCCGGGCGGCCGGGTGGATGCAGCTGACCATGGTGCTCGCGTTCGCGGTGGGACAATACACGGGAGGGAGGACCTTTGCACACTTTCATGATCATGTTTTCGGAGGCGACCCCTGGCGCGCCGCGGCGCTGCCGGTGGCTGTGCTGGCCGTGCTGGCCCTTGTGCCTCTATTCCTGTCTCTGCAGGTTGATCCCACCCCAGTCCACTGCACCGGGCGGTTTCACCGGGGACTTCTGACCGCGCACTTCCGGCAGCTCGATGACCTCATGGAACGGCGGCGCGTCCGACTGACGGCCCTTGGGGTTTCCTTCTTCTGGCTGGCAGCCACCATGCTCACTCTCATGCTCATCGAGCTGGCAGCGGAAACCGATCCCAACCCCGCCACGCGCGCCGCCACCAGTTCGGTCAGTCTCGGATTTGTCGCCGTGGGCGTGGCCATCGGCAGCCTGCTGACCGGCAAGCTGTCGGCCAACCGCGTGGAACTGGGACTCGTTCCGATCGGCGGGGCCGGCATGGCGCTGGCCTGCACCGGAGCGTTTTTCTCCGACCCGGGCGGCACGGCCTTTTCCCTCATGGTTTTCCTGATCGGCTGCTTCGGGGCCATTTTCATGGTGCCGCTGCATGCGAGTCTTCAGGACCTTGTGGATCCGGCTCGCCGCGGCCGCCTGCTGTCCGCAGCCGGTCTGCTGGATTCGCTCGCGATGCTGGCGGGCATTGTCCTGCAGTTTCTGCTCATGAAAGCCGGTGTCGGCGTGCGCTGGCAGTTTCTGCTGCTCGGGCTGCTTTGTCTGGCCGCCTCGGTTTTGGTGCTCCGCATCATCCCGCAGAGCTTTCTCCGTTTCCTCACGGTGGGTCTGATCCGGGTCGTCTACCGCCTGCGTCTTGTGGGGGCAGACCGTGTGCCCGAAGCCGGCGCGGCCCTGCTGCTGAGTAATCACGTGAGCTACATCGATGGCTTTGTGCTTTCCTCGGCCTGCGAACGGCCCGTGCGCTTTGCCGCTTTCGATTTTTTCTTCCGCAGCCCGGTGCTCGGCCGGTTTCTGCGTCACTTCGGGGTGGTTCCCATTTCCAGCACACGAGCCAAGGACGGCATTGTGCAGATGGGGAATCTGCTGCGCGAAGGAGAGATCGCCTGTGTCTTCCCGGAAGGTCAGCTGACCCGCACGGGCATGATGAATCCCATTCGCAAGGGATTCGAACTGATTGCGAGGCGAGGCGAGGCCCCCGTCATTCCGGTCTACATGGACGACCTCTGGGGATCGATCTTCTCGTCGGAACGGAGCAAGCGTCTGCGGCGACACCCTCATCATCTTCCCTATCACATCTCCATCCTCTTCGGCCCGCCCCTGCCTCCGGCCGAGGCCACGGTGGAACGCGTGCGCCGCGAGTTTCAGTCGCTCGCCGCTGCCGCCCTTGAGCAGCGTGGAGAAGTGACCCAGGGCATGCCTCTCGCGGTGGCCCGGGCGCTCTGCCGTCAGCCGTGGAGGCCCGCAGTTCTGGCTGGAACGAGCCCGCGGGACCGGCTCCGCCGTGGAGAGCTGCTGGCCTCATCTCTTCAGCTGGCACGGCGCTGGTCACGGGTGGCCGGAACCCGCACCGCGGTTGTGCTTCCGCCGGGAACCGATGCGGTTACGGCCTGCGTGGCCCTCGCTCTCTGCGGCCGCTGCGCGGTTTCCGTGAATCCAGGGCTGCCATGCGATGCCGGTTCACTGCGGCAGCTCATGGAGCAGGAGGGATTGGCCACCGCGGTTACCACGACCCCCATGTTCCATGCACACCCGGGGTTTCCGTGGCCGGATCATGTGCTTTTTCTCGATGCCGAGCGGGAGGAAAGTGATCCGCTGCGTTTCGCTCTGCTGCTGAGTGCGTCGTGGCTGGCTCCGGCGTTTGCGGTCCGCTGGCTGCTGCCCCGGGAAGGCCGCGAAGGAGGCGGCGGCGGCATCTCGGTGCAGGACGGGCAGCCGCTGTGCGGTGTGCTGAGCGGCCCGGAACTGATGCTGCAGACGGAGATGCTGAGGGGAACCGATCTTATGCGGGAAGGCGAAGTGCTTCTCAATCTTTCCGGGTTCTCCTCTCCCGAAGGCTATCTTGCCGGCCTCTGGGCTCCGCTGCTGCGCGGCATTCCCCTCATGATTGACCTTGCCGGCACCGGGCCAGCGGAGGATTCCTTCCGGCCGGACGATTGCGCGCCCGATCTCGCTGTCGGGGCTCCCGAAGCCGCGGCCCGTCTGGCAGGAGGTGCATGGGGGAAATCGCTGCGGGTTTATCTGCACACGGGAGAATCCTGCCCGGGCGTTCCGGATGACTTTCCTTCCTGCCGTTGTCTCGCACCCACGGGCGTCGGGGGATTCGTATCTGTCTCCATGCCGGATCCACCCATGCTCACAAGTACCGCCGAACCTCAGGCCGGAACGCAACCCGGCAGCTGCGGCCGATTGCTCACCGGAGTGCGCGCCAGCGTGTCCGCTGACGGTCTGCTCCTCGAGCTTCCCGGAGGACGCCGGGTCGTGCTGCCTTCCGGTTCGCGGATCGACGATGACAGCTTCGTTTACACCAGCGCGGCCGCCTCATGAAACGCCGCGCGTTTGTATTCTCCCTGGCGGCAGGTGGCTCCCATGCGGCGGCTCTCTGGACTCCGGCGCGCCCGGGGCATCCATGGCAGTTCCCCCGGGATCACTACAGCCATGATGGCTACCGGACGGAATGGTGGTACCTCACCGGCATTCTCCGGGATGCGCGCGGCAACCAGCACGGCTTCCAGTTCACCATCTTCCGGCGTGGCCTGCGCCCGCCCGGTAATCGCCCCGGTGCCCGCTCCCGCTTTGTCGTCAATGATTTCGCCATGGGGCATTTCACGCTGAGCGACGCCGCCGCGCGGCGCTTCCGCTACCGCCAGGAAATCAGCCGCGGTGCCTTCGGCGAGGCGGGCTTTGGGCCACCGGGCCAGCCACGGCTCGCCTGGATCGGCAGAGATGCTCTCACCTTTGAACCCGATGGTTCCCTGACCATGGTATCGCATCCGGATGCCTCCTCTGTGATCTCCCTGCGCATGACGCCGACAGGCCCGCCGGTGATTCACGGCGAGGCCGGAGAACAGGGCGTGAGCCGCAAATCAGCCGGCGAGGACAACGCGTCGCTTTACTACTCCCTGACCCGCATGAAGGCCCAGGGCACCATCGAAGCCGACGGAACCATTCATCCCGTGGAAGGGAAGGTGTGGCTCGACCGTGAATGGGCGAGCAATCAGCTGGCTCCGGATCAGATCGGCTGGGACTGGTTTTCCCTGAGTCTCTCGGATGGAAGCGACCTCATGCTGTACCGACTGCGGACCGCGGGTGGCATGGACCCATTCTCGAGCGGAACCCTGATCCGGCCCGGGGCTGCCCCCCTGCACCTGAAGTCGGGTGACTTCTCGATGAAGCCGCAGACCCTGTGGAAGAGCCCCGTAACCGGCGGAACTTATCCCGTTTCGTGGGACATCACGCTTCCGACCGCCGGGATCGCCCTGCGCGTTCAGGCGGTCTTCCCGGAGCAGGAACTCGCGCTCCAGCCCGTTTCCTACTGGGAAGGCATGGTGCGGGCCGCGGGAACTTCCGGCGGCCTCAGCATGGAAGGCGAAGGCTATCTCGAAATGACAGGCTACGCCGCTGCACTGCAGGCTCTGCAGCGTTGACCGGCTGATTCAGGCCGCGGGATTCTGATCGTGCAGCATGACGACCTGGCGGACGGGCAGTGTCCATCCGGCCTTGCGGGCAGTGACGGCACAAGCCCTGCGGAGGAGCCTCTGGAGCTTCTGATAATGAGGGGCGGCAGATCCGGTGAAGTCGGCCATCACTGCCATTTCCAGGGCAGCGGGCGAGGCTTCGCTCAATTCCGCAGAGGCGTGCAGCAGATGCCCGGAGCCAATCTCTGCCGTCACGGCCTCCTCGATCGCCGCGGCCAGCCGTTCGGGAATTTCCTCATCCGCTTCCTGCGCATGCCGGTGGTCGAGCAGGAAGCGGACGGAGACCCGGAAATTGTGGGAGAGATTGCGCGGCGTTTTCGTGAGGAAATCAGCGGCCGGGTACGACTTGAAGCTCCCTCCAACCGGAAGGATCTGCACCGTTTCCGGGGTCTGCAGGACCACCTTGCCGATGGTGCCGTCGTTGAGTTCCACCCAGTCTCCTTCCTCGCAGGGGAACCAGCGTTCCTTGTGGGAAAACGCGCGCGATGTCAGCGACCCAAGTTCGCGGAGGGGAAGGTGCAGGAGTCCGCCCGTGAGGCTGGGATTCAGCAGTTCACAGTGAAAATGCAGACGGCGTACCAGCCATGGCAGGCCCCGGAAAATAACCCGTTCACCTTCCCGGACGGGCCCAAGATTGAGCAGGAGGCGGGCCTGATCATAGAAGTGGGGAAGCGTGCGGCGGCTCAGCAGCACCAGACCAGCCACCAGCAGCATGGCCAGAGTCAGCAGCAGCCAGTCACCGGAAAGCCACAGCACCATGAAACCGGCGGCCAGCGAAATCACGCCTGAAAGCGCATAGTAAACGACATCGCAGCTGCGCACCACAAGTGCAGAGAGCCCCAGTTTCCTGCGGAGCCCGCAGCGCCCGATGCAGCCATGCAACCAGCTGAGCAGGGCGAAGGTACCCGCCACGGCGGCGATGGCCATACCCAGATTAAGCAGCCGCTGGAGCACGTAGCCGCTCCACAGATTGGCCGCGTAGTGACCGAAGCCGTGGCGCTGCGACATCATTTCATCGAGCCGCCGCTGCAGCGCACTTCTTTCGGTCCTGCGCGACTCCAGCTGGCGGCGGTAGTCGGAGTCCAGTTTCGCCACTTCCCCGAGAAGTTCCCGGTTCGCGGCGGGATTGGCTTCGGCGGCGATTTCCTGCGCGGAGCGCGAGAGACCATCGAGAGCGCGCTGCAGTTCGGGAATCTCCAGATCCCGACGGGCGAGGCCCCGGCGCAGCTCATCGATCTCCCGAGGCTGCTTCATGAGATCGTCAAGGAAATCAAGGACCGGGCGCAGCACCTGTCGGAACTGCTTCTGCAGATCCAGCTCCTCGCCATCGGCGGGCGCGCTTTCCTGGACCCCCGTCAGTTCCAGCCGGAATCCTTCCCCGGCGCTGCGGAGTTCTTCGGCAAGCCTCGCCGACTCCCGCTCCAGACGGAGCTTTTCCTCGGGAGCGAGGCGATCAGCCGCGGCGAGGGAGCCACGGATCGAGTCCCACTGCTCCGCTAGTTTCCTGCGGTCCTCGAGACGGTCGCGCAGCAGCACCGACCGGGTCGTGGCATGGCCGGGACCATCACCAACCGCAGGACCTGCCGGCAGCAGGAAAAGAATGAAACAGAGGAGAGCGGAACGACGCATGCAGCGGTAAGCGGTCGGCTTCCGGTCCCCGCCGGGCGGCCCCAGCCAGGTCAGGCGAGAGCCGCCTGCCGATCCAGAAGCCGCTTGAGTTCCGTATCCGGGAATTCCACGTCCTCAAGCCGGATCGGTTCGTCCTTGCGGTACGCTTTCTTCAGGATGGCAGCCTTGGCATCCGATCCATGCCCCTCGCTCTCGAGGGCGCAGACCGGAACCCCGCCGCCGCGGGCCTCGGCATCTGCACAGGTTTCCACGAGGCCATAGACTTCGTCGCCGCCGATGCCATGATAAATCCTGGTTCCGGCGGGCAGGTCGGTCTTGGCGTAGGCGTAAACGTCACTCAATTTCTTTGCCGCTGGAGCCAGCACCGGTTTCTTCAGGAAAAAGGCCTGGGCAATCGCTCTCGGGGTTTCGAGGGTGCAGAGGTGATACGGCCGGTAGAAGAGATAGTACCACCCGCCGTCCGCCTGCTTCGAGGCCACCGCATTCACCTTGTAATAGTTCATCAGGAAGTGGCGCTCGGCATCGTCCTGCCAGCCGACCACATAGACACCGCCACCCGGTTCCGCATTGACCACGTAGTCGATGTGTCCGACTCCGCCGCAGGCGTCGAAGTCGAAGAGCTCAAGCACTTCCTTGACATCCTTTTTGGCGCTGCCGAACTCGTGGCCGCGCATGCCGGGCTGGAGGGGAACCAGACCCGCTCCATTGCCGATGAGGGCCATCTCGATGTTGAGCTTGGTTCCATCGGTGTAGGCGATGCACTGCACCACACTGAGCTTCAGCTTGGCGGCAATCTCGCGCTTGGACTCGGACACCGCATGCCTTTCAAGATACCCTTTGATGTTACCGGCCTGCACGATCCGGAAGCCCCAGAGTTCAATCTCTTCGATCATCGTCTTGAGAACCCCGTGCTGATCACCGGCGTCGCTTGTGACGACGACCCCCTGCTTGTCGGCCTCATGCTTGAGCAACTGCCCGAGAGCGAGGTCGACCTCGGCATTCATGAGAACCACGTGCGCTTTCCTTTTCATGGCGGCCAGACAGTAACGGGCGGCCGCCGCGATCGTATTGGTGCACTCCACGATGACATCGAACTGCAGGTCAGGATTTGCGAGCAAGGCGTCCGTATCGAGCGATGTGTACACGGCGCGACGGTCTTCCCGGTTCGGGAGCGGCTCGGGGCCGCTGCAGCGGACCTCCGCAAGCGCTGACGTGGCGACGCCCCTCGCAAGGGCGGCTTCGGAAATGTCAGTGAGAAACACGAGTTCCATGCCCGGCGTGCGCGCTACCTGCCATGCCACACCGAGTCCCATGGCTCCACAGCCAATAACGCCCACGCGGACAGTCTTGCCCGAGTTCTGCAGGTTTTTGAGTAGGTTGATCAAGGGAAGCGATGGTTGGGGATTGACACAGGGATGAGAAACCCATGGCTGCCAGCGGCGGCAGCGAAGATTCCTTAGGCTGGCTAAACTGTTTCGGTCACGCTTGCAAGTGATGTCCAGAACGGCCCGCAGTCTGAGTCCATTTTCATCCGGCTCAGAAGTTGTCCGGTAGCGAGTCCGGCGGCAGAAGGCATTGTTTTTTTCAATACTGGCCACGCCAGAACCAATGAGGCGGACCGGGGACGACCGCGACAGGATACCCTCATGAAAATTCCCGCAGGACTGGCGAACCGGAGCGAAAGCGAGATCCGGGCGGAACTGACAGGATTTCCCGCTCCGGCAGTCGATGCCCTTGTCAGACTGAGAGAAGGCTGCCACCGCGCCGGGCTGCGGACGGCCCTGCTCGCAACGCTTGAGTTCTATCTTCCGAGGCATGCGAGACGCTCGCTGGCGGGAACGTCCGACGACGCCCGCCTGCGCGAGGACCTCGGACTTGATTCCCTGGCGCTCGCGGAGGCTGCCTTCAAGCTCGACGACGTCCTTGGAATTCCCGTGGAAACGCGGGAAGTTGGCAACCTCGCCACGGTGGGAGAGCTTCTCGACTTCTTCTGTTCCAGACTGGAGGAGTCAGCGTGAAGGCGGTCGTCGTCACTGGGCTCGGGCTCGTGACGAGCATCGGCACCGGGAAGGAAGCTGTCCTCGCAGCCCTGCGTAATCTCCGCACGGGCATCCGCGCGTGGGATCCACTGTCCGGCACGGAACTTCCAGTGAAGCTGGCCGGAGTGGTGGCCGGATTTGATTTCCCGTCGGCTGATTCCGGCGGCTGGAGGTGGCCCGAGGATACAGGCATTGATGCCTCTCAGGTCCGCGGAATGCCGCCGCACGGAGTGTATGCGCTGGTCGCCCTGCACGAAGCGATGCGGGAGGCCGGGCTTTCCGCAGCGGACTGTGCGGACGGCCGCTGCGGGCTGTATACGGCATCGGGTGGTTCCCATCGGCTGATCCTGCAGCACCTGTCCGCGATGGCACGCACGGGCTGGCGGCGCGGTCATCCCCTCGGTGTGGTCAGCAGTATCGCCGGAACCCTGAGCTTCCACCTGTCGGCAAGCCTGGGAATCCGCGGTGAATCGTGCGGCTTCGTCTCCGCCTGCGCTTCGTCCGCGCATGCACTTGGTTACGCTGCCGATGCCATCCGGCTCGGCCGACAGGACCGGATCATCGTCGTGGGTGCCGAGGACCTGACCGTGGAAAGCGCCATGCCGTTTCATGCCATGGGGGCGCTCAGCATGGAGACCGACCCCGCGAAGGCCGTGCGGCCCTTTGATCGCTCGCGGAATGGATTCGCTGCTTCCGGCGGAGCCGCGGTGCTGATTCTTGAATCGGCGGAGGCAGCAGCGGCACGCGGCGCTGCGCCGCTGGCACTCCTCCAGGGATGGGGTCAGGCCGCCGATGGATATCACGCCGCCGCACCTCATCCCAACGGCGAAGGAATGGAGAGGGCCATGCGGCTGGCCCTGGCCGATGCCGTGCTGGCTCCTCGCGATCTCGCTTATGTCAACGCGCACGCTCCGGGCACCGTGGCAGGCGACGCAGCGGAAGCGCTGGCCTTGAGCCGCTTGCTGGGCGGCTCGGCGACCGCGATTTCCAGCACCAAGGCGCTCACGGGTCATACCCTTTCCATGGCCGGATCCCTTGAATCAGCGATCTGCGTGCTGGCCCTGCAAAACGGCCTGATCCCCGGGCAGGCCCATCTCGAGGAAGCACTCCCCGAAGGTGCGGAACTGAATCTCCCCCGTCAGTCGCTCCAGCAGCAGCCGGATTGTGTCATGAACCTGAACAGCGGCTTCGGTGGAGCCAACGTCGCCATCATCTTTTCCCATGCCTGAAACCACCTACCCGCCCGAAACCTACGCACTCACTGCCTTCATGCTGCGCGCCGTCTGGGCGGGTATGCTGGCCGGCGTCCTCAGCGGTGCCATCATCGGACTGTTCTTTGCACGCGAAGACTTCATGGGTGGCTACCAGAGCTGGCGGAGGAGGCTCACGAGGCTCGGACACATCTCTTTCTTCGGTCTCGCGCTCGTGAATGCGACCTTCGCCTTCACGAATCATGCGCTGTCCCTCGATGCCAGTCTGGCGTGGCCGGCGGCGTGGTCCTTCCTCTGCGGGGCTGTCACCATGCCGCTCTGCTGCTTCCTCGCCGCGTGGAAGCAACCGCTGCGGCATCTGTTCCCGATCCCTGTCATTTCCGTGTCAGCCGGCATTCTCCTGACCCTCGCCGCCTGGCCCTGAACCCCACTGCCCTGCCCCATGAAATTAGGATTCATCGCCATGTCCGGCGTGCGCTGCCGGAACGAGGAACTGCTCGCCATCGGTCTGACGCTTCCCGGCTTCGTGGAGCGCAGCAAAGTGATCGCGTCGCTCCCGAGTCTCGGATTGCTCACACTGGCCGGCATGACGCCGCCGGAAATCGAGGCGAGCTACGTGGAAGTGGCCGACATCCGGGAGCTCGATGGTCTGCCCGGCGATTTCGATGCCGTCGCCATTTCAAGTTTCTCCGCGCAGATTGGCGAAGCCTATGCGCTCGCCGACCGCTGCCGGGCGGCCGGCATCACCGTCCTCATGGGCGGACTCCATGTGACAGCACGGCCGGACGAAGCCCTCCGGCACGCCGACTGCGTGGTCATCGGAGAAGGCGAACCCGTCTGGCCGACCGTGTGCCGGGACCTGCTCGCGGGGCAGCTCCAGTCCCGGTACGATGCGCGGCCGACCCGGTTCAATCTCGCCGACGCCCCCATGCCGCGCTTCGATCTCCTCGACATTCCGCGGTACAACCGTCTCACCGTGCAGACGCAGCGCGGCTGTCCCTACAACTGTGACTTCTGCGGGGCCAGTATCCGCCTCGCTCCCGGCTACCGGACCAAGCCCGTGCCCAAGGTCATGGACGAAATCCATGCCATCCGCGATCTCTGGGCGCATCCGTTTCTGGAATTCGCCGACGACAACACCTTTGCCGACCGGAAGCGGGGACGGGAACTCTGCCGCGCCATGATTCCGCTGGGTCTGCGCTGGTTCACGGAAACCGACGTCTCCGTGGCATGGGATGACGAACTGCTCCGCCTCATGAAGGAAAGCGGCTGCGCCCAGATCCTCATCGGACTCGAGAGCCCCGGAGCCGCCGACCTCAATGGCGTCGAGCACAAGGCCAACTGGAAAATGCATCAGGTCGACCGCTACGCCGAAGCGATCTCCCGGATTCAGGACGCCGGGATCACCGTCAACGGCTGCTTCGTCCTCGGGCTCGATCACCATGACACCACCTGCTTCGACCGCGTCTTCGAGTTCGTGAAATCGACCGGACTCTACGAAGTTCAGATCACGGTGATGACCGCTTTTCCCAACGCTCCGCTGTACGACCGGCTCGAGCAGAACGGACGGATTCTGACCCCGGAGGCATGGGACCAGTGCACGCTCTTTGATGTGAATTACCAACCGGCCCGCATGTCCGTCGCAGAACTGGAGAACGGCTTCCGTGATCTCGGCCGCAGGATCTACGACAGCGGATTCATCGAAGAACGCCGTCGCCGCTTCTTCCAGCGTCAGGATGTGCTCCGCCGCACCGGAGACAGCTGAACCAAGCGGCGGAATCCACCCGCGATGCTGCTCAGGTTTGGGGATAAAGGGCAAGTTCCCTCGCTCCCCTCAAGTCCGCAAAGCCCTGCGGTCAGCCCTGCGGCACAACGATCTGGTCCCCGTCCATGAGGAGCGGGTTATTGGAACCGTCCGGCTTGATGGTGCGCATGTCGTAGCGCGATTCCTGGTTACCGCGGACCAGTTTGACTTCGCGGACCTTGGCAAATTCCGTGAATCCACCCGATCGCGTGATCGCCTGGAAGAGCCGCATATTCTCGCGCAGCGGGACTTCCCCCGGATTCCGCACTTCGCCACCCACGTTGACCACGTGAGGTACGAAGGTCGTCGGATTCTGCATGTTCACCACAATGGTGGGATTCGTGTAGATGTCCGCCGCCTTGTAGGCCGCCTCGATCTTCCGGCTCAACTCGCTCGTCGTGAACCCGGCTGCCATGATTTCCTGATCGAGATGCGGGACCTTGATGGTGCCTCGCTCGGAAATCGTATAACTCGTGCTGACCACCGCCGCGTCCTCGACGGGAGCCTTGAGTTCAATCTGGATTGGGTCGGTGGCCTTGAGTTTCGTCTGCGCGGAAGCAAGCGGGGCGGCACAGATGGCGACCAGCATGAGCAGGTATTGGATCAGAGTCTTCATGGCGGATTATCTAGCGGTGCGGGCAGTTGGCAGTGATGGCGAAATTTCCCGTGGCTCAGTAATCTTCAGCTTCACCGCGTCCGGGAGCCGACTTGGCAGGGGCGGCGGGGCGCTGCGCAGCCTTCGATCCGGACTGGCCAGCCGCAGCACCGCGCTGCTTGGAACGACCGTCCGTGTTGGTTGGCGAGTAGTACGTGTAGTAGCTGGTGTAGTACTGGTACTGGCTGTCACTGCGGACATCCACGTTGTTGAGGACGACACCGAGGAGATTGCCCCCGACGTTCTCGATGGCCTGCTTCACGCGGAGCAGCATGCTCCGGGGCAGTTTGCGGTGCTGAATCACAATGATCGTGAGATCGACCTCCGAGGCCAGCACCGAGGCGTCCGAAACACCGAGAATCGGCGGCGAGTCGATGAGAACCAAGTCAAAGCGGTTCTTGACGTCGGCAATCAGTTCCGACATCCGGCGGCTATTGAGAATGCCCGCGGCGTCAGCTGGAAGAATTCCCGATGGCATGAAGTAAAGATTCTCCACCGGCGTCTGGAGGATGACATCCTCCAGCATGAGGGCCGTGGTGAGGTAGTTTGTCAGGCCGACCGAGTTGTTGATATCGAAGAAGGTGTGCAGCTTAGGGCGACGGAGGTCACCATCGATCATGAGCGTATTGTAGCCTCCCTGCGCACAGATGTAGGCAAGGTTGACAAGGGTAGTGGACTTGCCCTCGCCGGCTCCACCGGAAACGACCGTGATGGCATTGGCGTCGGCACTGCGGCGATTGAACTCGATGTTCGTACGGAGGATCCGGTAGGCTTCCGCGTCCGGGCTGAGTCCGCTCTGCTTATGGAGCACACCCACGTCCTTGGGAATGACCGCGAGGACCGGCACCCCGAGGTAGCGTTCGACGTCGTCGAGCGACTTCACACTCGTATCGAGGTACTCAAGGAAGAACGCGAGCAGAAGGCCCAGAATGAGACCGAGGCCCGCCCCGATGGAAAGCAGGAGCATGACATTCGGTTTCGAAGGCCGGGCTTCCGGCGTGGCCACCTGGAGGACTTCGATCGGTTTGCGGGGCACTTCCTTGTCGACGGCGGTCTTCATGGCGTGCTCCTTGACCTCCTGGAGGAGCTGGCGCTGCATTTCAAATTTCGACTTGGCCGTTGCATACTCGCTCTGTTTGACCCGTTCCTCCACCGTATCGGTCTTCTTCGTTTCCGTGAGCTCCAGCCCCTTGGCGAGCATCTGTTCGGCCTGAGAAATCTGTACTTTGAGGCTGTCCTTGAAGCCGGAAACGGCGGTTTCCAGCGTCTTGCGGGTGGTGAGGATCGATTGCTGCAGCCCGCGGATCTTCGGGTGATTCTTACCGAAGCCGCTGCTCAGGAGCCGCGACATTTCGATGATGGACTTCTGATACTCCGGATAGAGCAAACGAATGGTATCGTTCTGGACGTCAAGGGAGGCGGCGTTGGAGATGAGTTCGTCGCCCTGCAGATTGATGAGACTTTCCAACTGCGACCTGAGGCGGATCACCTGCTGTTCAAGGACATTCTGGCTGCGCACGCTTTCGGCATACTCTTCCGGTTTGGTGGTCACCACCGGGCTGATTCCCTGCCCTCCAAGGTAGCTGTGATCGACAATTCCGTATTTCCGGGCCACCTCGTTCATGGCCATCTGACGGGCCTCCAGTTCATTCTCCTGCGACTTGATATTCGTTTCCAGGGTCTGCGTGAGGCGACGGATTTTTTCGGCTTCCATTTCCTTGCGCTTGGAGTCGTAGGCGTCGCGGACGGAGTTGGCGATGGCCGCGGCTTCATCGCGTTTCGTGCTGGAGACGATGACCGTCATGATTTCGGTGCCCCGTTCCGTTTCCGTCTCGATCATCTTCTCAAGCTTGGCGACCGCTTCATCAAATGGGGTGCCCCAGGTCTGATCGAGGTTGAGTTGCTTGACGACGAGGCTGAGGTTCTCGTGGGAGGTTACGGTTTTGAATTCCGTTTCCAGCCAATTGCCGGAGTAGGCACTGCGCTCGCTGGTGGCGTTCGTGTTGAACGCATCCATGGCCGAGCTCAGTTGAACGCGGAAACGCGTGGTGCTCTGGTACTTGCGGTCGAGCAGGGCAATGATGACGAGGCAGGCCAGCGCGATCAGGAAAAACGTCAGGAGGATGACACCCCAGCGGTTGCGGATGACTTGCCAGTAATCCAGGGCGTGCATCTTGGAGTCGTTGAGCTGCTCTCTCATGATTCGTGATTATAGCGGAATGCGTTGGATCGGCAAGGAATTCCCCTCAGAGAAAAAAACCCCCATGGCGCATTGGATATCGCCATGGGGGTTGAGATTCTGCGGGCTTCTCAGGGAAGCGGAAGGGGATCAGAAGCGGGCACCGACACCCACTGAGAAGAGGTGGCGATCGAAGTCGCGGAATTCGCTGCCACTGTCGGACATCGTGAAGGAATACCCGGCGTTGGCGGTCACATTCCGGTAGAGCGCGTAGTCCATGCCGAGGCTGAAAGCGAAGACGTCTTCATCAAAGGCCTGCTGGTTCTCCGGGGCGCGGTCGAACTCATCGTGGATGTAATGAAGTCCGGCATTTCCGGCGAGGCGGGTCGTGAACCGGTGATTGGCCGTGAGGCCGGTGCGGTAGCTGTAGCGGTCGCCGAAGGCACCTACGTCAGTGTTTTCCATGCCGATGCGCGTGTACCAGCGGAGATCCGTCTTGCGGGAGGCCGAATAGGTGAAGGCCCCTTCGAAGTAGGGAAGCGTGTCAGTTCCGAAGTTGTCGCGGTCACGGATTTCAGCACCGGCGCGGAAGGATCCGAGGGTCCGGGGTCCGAACTTGTGGTCGAGACCGGCAAGGAGGTAATGGGAGGTGAAGTCGCCGATACCGTTGTCGTACTCACCGATCTGGAGTCGGTAGGTGAGGGCG
Source organism: Verrucomicrobiales bacterium (assembly GCA_044239025.1). GTDB lineage: Bacteria > Verrucomicrobiota > Verrucomicrobiia > Verrucomicrobiales > V1-33 > V1-33. The sequence goes on along the minus strand of JBIICE010000089.1, from coordinate 1,219 downwards.
AGGGTATCGACCCGGCTCCATGCGTAGCGGAACTCGTTGGCGAACGTGTGGGAGAACATGTTTTCGCCCTTAAGGTCGTCGGAATCATACTCGACACCGTAGAGCGTGTAGCTGGTCACGGTGGAGAGGCGCCGCGTCCATGCATAGGTCGCCGCGAAGCTCTCGTATCCGTAGAGGTAATTGGCATTCCGGCGGGCGACGGAGGCCCCGATGCCGAAGTTCGGTTCAACCTCGTAGGCGAGGTAGGCCGAATTGCTGAGGGTGAGGCGGGGGTTGACGCGATGCCGCCAGTTGAAGCTCCCGCGGACGTTGTGGAGGTAGTCGTCCTGGCCGAACGGGGCATCGAAGTAATAGAGAGGGGAGTAGACGAGGCCGTAATTGTAGGCAGTGCGGCGGTCCCCGGTGTTGTAATCGAGGCCGATGTTGGCACCGATGAACGAACTGGCCTGCTCGTTGAAGGAACTGGAGTTCGGGTTGCTGTCGTAACCGGCGGAGAGGCCAACGGTGAAGGCGAGGGGGACGCTGCGGTCAAAATCGTCGAGCCGACCAATGTTGAGGAGACCTTGCGCGGAAGCGGAGGACGCGAAACCGATAGTGGCCGCGGCGGTCAGGAGACTCAGTTTTTTATTCATGCAGAAAAAATGAAAGCTTTTTCGGGAAGACCATGGGAGTATGCGCCTGGAAAACAGGGCTGGCAAGACTTTTTCTCCCCGTGTTCGCATTTTGCGCGGAGGACCCCGGAAATTTTTTGCGAACATCGCGCCAGGAACCACTTGACTCCTTTACCGGGGGCGGCGGTGAGGGCCATCAGAGTCATGGGTTTCCGACTCTGTTTCCGAATCCCTGAGGGTGGCGGGCTGGAGCGGGCAGCGGGAATCGAACCCGCATGGCCAGCTTGGAAGGCTGGAACTTTACCATTAAGCTATGCCCGCCGGCTGCGAATCCATGGATCCGGGAATACCGGAGCGCAACTGAAATTGTGGAGTGCGTGAGTGAGCGTGGTGCGGTTTCCGGTGGAAAATCCGGGGCCTTGGCTGATGGGGCACGGTATGGCTTTTTCCGGGGAATATGATGGTCGGGTGTCGAATCCCTCCGCGCTGCTGCGTCGGCTGGAGGGCCTGCTGGCACCGCAGGCGTCCCCTGGACTGGAGGCCATGGCCCAGGAAGCCGCTCGGGTGACGCGTCAGCATTTCGGACGGACGATGCGGATGTTTGCCCC
>JBIICE010000303.1:0-3971 GCA_044239025.1 Verrucomicrobiales bacterium | reverse complement strand
CCGCTTTTCCAGCTCGTGCCGGACGTGATGTGGCCGTTGCAGTCGAGATAGAGAACACGGGATCTGCCCGGTTTGCTGTGGAGGAGGAACGTCTGCTCTTTGGGGTAAGTCAGCAGGGCACCCGTGGCCGCCTGCTGCGCGGTGGGGGCCTTGGCGACGGAGCCTTCGCAGACATACAGCAGCTTTCCCGTGGTATCGACGGCGAGGTCGCGGTCGCGCAGACAGAGCTGGCCCAGATCCTTTTCGGTCATGCGGTACTGGCGGGCCACTTCCGGAAGACTGCGGCCAAGGGATCCGAGAATGGCGCTGCCACGGGCTTCCTTACTCAGCTTGAGCCCAGGGAAATAGGGTTCGGCGCTGAGATCCTGCGCGGTGGCAGGGCCAACGAGGGCGACTCCAGCCAGCAGGAGCCACAGGGGGTGTTTTCTGGTTTTCATGGTGGTGTGTACTCAGGGTTGAGATCGCGCAATCTATGCGTTGGCACTCATACCCGCAATCATCTTTGCTTCCGCGGACTGAGGAGCCAGGGGGATCCGGAACGGGAATGATGGCGGAGGCGCGGCCGCCCTCCGGGAGGAACATCAGGCAGTCCTTGCGCGTTCCCCTTCTTCGATGAGTTTCCAGAAATTGCGGCTGCTGGAGAGGATTTCGTCTTCGTGTCCGGCGACTTTCCGGCCATTGCGGAAGAGGAAGTCCTGCAGGGAGTTGCGGTGGAGGACCCGATGGACGCGGACGCCGCCATCGACGACTTCGAAGTAGATGCGGTACGCTCCGGCGCGGTAGCGGTAGAGGGATTTCCCGTCATGGCGGATGATGCCGAAGCGTTCGCCGTCCGGGTTTTTGAGGTCTTCGGGGGTGACTTTGAATTCGGTGAGGAGTTCGAGCTGCAGGAGGGTGCCGAGCTGACTGATTTCCGCGGCGCTGATTTCGTTGAAGATGACCTGGAACATGGGAGAATCTGGGAATCAGGCTTCGATGCGCCGGGTGGGGGTGCGGTCGCTGGCGGGTTCGCGGTCATCGCCATCGGGGGAACTGCTGTCGCTCAGGTGTTGCGCGAGCCGCTCGCGGAACAGGGCGAGTGGCAGCGCCTGTTCGATTTCACCCTGGACGCAGAGGGAGATGGTGCCGGTTTCCTCGGACACGACCACCGCAATGGCGTCGGTCTGTTCAGTGATCCCGATCGCGGCGCGGTGACGCAGGCCGATGCTGCGGTCGTTGAGTTCACGCTGGCTGACAGGGAAGACGCATCCTGCGGCGGCGATGCGGCCTTGCCGGAGGACCATGCCGCCGTCGTGGAGCGCGGTTTTCGGGTGGAAGATCGTGAGCACGAGTTCCGGGGTGAATTTGCTGTCCATTTCGACGCCGGTTTCGACGAACTGGTCGAGGTCCATGCCGCGTTCAAAGGCGAGCAGGGCACCGCAGCGTTTGGCTGCGAGCTGGCTGGCGGCCTCGGTGACTGCTTCGACGAGCGCGAGGTTTTCGCGGGAGGTTGAGAAGAAGCGGGTGCTTCCAAGCATCACGAAGGCTCGCCGGACTTCCGGCTGGAAGACGACCACGAGGACGAGACCTGCGAAGAGGGCAACGCTCCGGATGAGTTCCATCTGAAGCAGGTGGGCGGCGATCAGCAGGGTGAGGACGAGCACCGTAATCTGTGCGAGGACGCGGGAGGCAGGGGCTTCGCGGAGGAACCTCCAGAGCAGCAGCAGGACACCGCCCATGAGGAGAACCTCGAGGAGCGTACGCCAGTGTGCTGTCAGGAAGGAATGCATGGAGCGATGGACGGCGAGCGTAAGGCAGAACCGCCATGATGCCAGTGGCAACATGGGCCAGCGTGCTGGAAAATGCAGAGTTCCAGTGACATTTTCATGGTGCGGGGTCCAGGATTACGCGCAGACCCGCACAATTTCGCTTTCCGGCGGCGCAACAACCAGGTTCAATGAAGGCAACACAACCGCCGATCTCACTGCCATGCCATCCTCCTTCCGACGCCACTTTCTCACGACTTCCCTGACCGCGGCCACGGCTGCTGCCATGAGCGGTGCCCACACTGCTGCGGCTGAGGAAAAATCCTCTGCCGTCATTGTGCTGCCGAAGTCATCGCGCGGTATTCTCCTTTCGTGCAAGCTGGGTATGATTGCCCGTGAGGCCGGCGGCCGGCAGCTGAAGATCGCGGAACGACTGCAACTGGCAGCGCAGGCAGGCTTCGATGGAGTGGATTTCGATGAAGCGGGCGGCTTCACTCCCGAGCAGGTGCGCGACGCCGTGCGGGAGTCGGGCGTCTTTGTGCACAATGCGATCAATCACGAGCACTGGGGCACGCGTCTGACCGATGCGAAGCAGGAAGTGCGGGACAAGGCGCGGGCGAATCTCGATCATTGCCTGCGGTGTTCCCACGCGGGTGGCGGCAGTGGCATTCTCATTGTCGTAGGCAAGGGAAGCGACGGCCCTGCTGAGGAAATCGAAGAACGGGCGCGCCAGGAAATCCAGAAATCCATCCCGCTCGCGGCCTCGCTCGGTCAGCGCATCCTTTTTGAGAATGTGTGGAATCAGATGATGTACGATCACGACAAGGCACCGGAGCAGAGCGCCGAGCGGCACGTCAAGTTCATCGACAGCTTCCAGAGTCCGTGGGTAGGTCAGTACTATGACATTGGAAATCACTGGAAGTATGGTCAGCCCGGCGAATGGATCCGGGCATTCGGGCCGCGCGCGGTGAAGTTCGACGTCAAGGGTTTCAGCCGGGCGAAGAATTCCTTCACGGAAATCACCGGGGAGGACGACGACCTTCCCTGGGCCGACGTCCGCAAGGCAATTGCCGAGACGAAATGGACTGGCTGGGCCACGGCGGAAGTCGGTGGCGGCGGTGTGGACCGGCTCCGCAAGGTGCGCGAGCAGATGGAGAAGGCCTTTGGACTGTGAGTCCGCCTGCGCTGACCGGCTCTGCCATTTCCCTTGTGCAATCGGATTCCGGAGTTGAATCTGATTCTGCTGTGGCTGGAAAATCGGCGTCCTGCGCCGGCTGGCCGTGAATTCCTTCCTCTGCATTCCTTCCATGTCCCGCTCCATCCTGTTTCTCGCCGTCACCATCTGCTCCCCGCTGCTGAGCAGCTGTGAGAGCCCGGGCCGTCCGTCTTCCAGCAAGCTTAGTGCCCGCGAGACCCATGCCTGGGGCACGAGGGAAGAAGTGGAGACATGGGAACGTGACCGGACGAATTACTTTGTGACGCCGCAGGCCCGGTGAATCTGAGGCTCGAGGGTCTGGCGAAGGGCTATGGGGCACGCCGGGTGCTTGAAGGGGTCAGCCTGACGATTCCCGAGGGAGCGGTGACGGTGGTCCTTGGGATGAACGGGGCGGGGAAGACGACCCTGCTGCGTTGTCTCTCGGGTCTTTCCTCCGGGGATCAGGGAGGGGTGTTCATCGATGGAGAGGAGCTGCGGATGGGACGGCTGGATCTGCGGAGGCGGCTGATGTTTCTGCCGGATTTCCCGCCGGCCTTTCCCGGGGCGGACGTGCTGGAGAATGTGGCAGCGCATCTGCGGTTCTGGGAAGCGGATCGACCAGGGGTGGAAGACCGGGTGGCAGGCTGGCTTGAGGGACTTGGGATGCTGGCCGAGGCCGGACGTGCCGTGGAGAGTCTTTCCCGTGGTCAGCGTTACAAGGCTGCCCTGCTGGCGCTGCTTGCCGTCGACCCGGAACTCTGGATTCTGGATGAACCCATGGCGTCGGGCATGGATCCGCGGGGCCTTGGGGTGTTCCGGCGGGAGGCGGCTGCGGCTGCGGCGCGCGGAGCCGCCGTGATCTACAGTACCCAGATTCCGGAACTCGCGGCGGCCTTTGCGGATGCCGTGCTCCTGATCGGAGACGGAAAGGCGCGGCTGCTGGAACCGCAGCGCGATTTCGGCCGCGATCCGGCCCGGTTGGAAGCGATCATCCTTGGCGGGGAGAACTGAATGCGCCCGGCTCCATGGTC
>JBIICE010000163.1:0-9300 GCA_044239025.1 Verrucomicrobiales bacterium | reverse complement strand
GCTTCGGCTTCCGGCGACGAAGGGGTCCGAATCAATGAGGAAAAACTCCCGGGCGGTAAAAGCTTTTGTTTCACCCTGGCCGCCGACCCTCTGGGCCGGATCCTCGCCGCCGGCGGTGAGGATGGCGTGCTCCGCCTCTGGAATGCTGCGGAAAAAAAACTCGTCAGGGAATTGGGCGGATTTTGAGAATTAGTCGCTTGGGACACTCCCGGAGCCAATTCCACCCGAACCCTCCCAAAGCAGGGCTTTCCGACCGGAGTTTCCCATAAGTGGCGTTTGGTTGGACTCCGAATTTACGGGGTTGTCGAATGTGAGGGAAACGGCAATACGTGACTTAGGGAAGAATTTTCTGGAATTTCTAAAAATAGCTTTCATGCTGCGTAATCCTTTGATTGCTAGCTCTTTCGCCAATCCCTTAAAGTCGCATGAAAGCGGATTCTCCCAATCTTTTCCGGCGCTACCGTCTCCCCCTGATCGCTTCGCTCTACGCGGCGGCGGCTGCCCTGTCGTGGGTTTCCGCCTTCCTTCTGCGCTTCGATTTCGACCCGGCCAGTGGGCCGAACAATTTCTGGATTGTCTGCGTCGCGATGCTGCCCTGGATCGTGACGTCCAAGCTCATTCTGCTCATGATCGCCGGGCAGTATCGGGGACTGCTTTCGTTTTTCCGGGTCTCTGACGCCGTCCGCATCGCCATGGTCTCATTGGGCGGTGCGCTCATGGTGCTGGCGATGGCTCCTCTGGCAAAACGGGAAGCCATGCCGTTGCCGCGCGGGGCCGTCGTCATCGATTCGTTCGTTTTCGCTTCCTTCGTCATCGGCTTCCGACTGCTCATGCGCCACCGGGCCGAGCGCCTGAAGCGAGCCCCGCGGTCAAAGCATGCCGTCACGAGGGTGGCTGTCGTCGGGGCAGGGAGCGCTGGCGGCAACCTGATCGCCGAGCTGCTCAAAAAACCAGGTCTGGGCCTCCGGCCGGTGGTGGTGCTGGACGACAACCGCTCTCTTCATGGCCTCAAGGTCCACGATGTTCCTGTGTGGAACTCGCCGGATCATCTTTCTGCGGCCCTCACCCGGTTCCGGGTGCAGCAGGTGCTCCTTGCCATGCCCTCCGCACGGATCAGTCGGCGTCGTGAGATCGTCGGACTCTGCCGGAGACTGAACGTTCCCTGCGTTTCCATTCCTTCCATGGACCAGCTGGCGACCGGCAAGGTGACCTACTCCACCCTGAAGCCGATCGCCGTGGAAGACCTTCTTGGGCGCGATTCGGTCACGATGAAGCACGAGGACATCTCACCCTTTCTCCGGGATCGCACCGTTCTGGTCACCGGTGCAGGTGGGAGCATCGGCAGCGAACTCTGCCGCCAGATCGCCCGCTGCCGGCCCAACGGACTCGTGATCCTCGATCAATCCGAGCCTGCTCTGTTCCTCATTGAACAGGAACTCAAAAAGGATTTCCCGGAGGTCCCCATCATTCCGGTGGTGGCCTCCGTCCTCGACGAGGCTCGGCTCCAGCGCGTCTTCCGGGAATCTTCCCCGGAGGTCGTCTACCACGCCGCTGCGCATAAACACGTGCCGCTCATGGAGTTCCAACCGGATGAGGCCGTTCGGAACAATGCCTTCGGAACCCGATCCATCATTCGCGTGGCCGCCAGTTTCAACGTGGAGCGCTTCATATTCATCTCCACGGACAAAGCGATCAATCCCACCAGCGTCATGGGGGCCACGAAACGTCTCGCGGAGATCTACCTCCAGGCGTTTCAGACGCAGAATCCGGGGAAGACCCGCTTCTCCGCGGTCCGCTTCGGAAACGTTCTCGGTTCGTCCGGCAGTGTCATTCCCATCTTCAAGCAGCAGATCCAGAACGGTGGGCCCGTCACGGTCACTCACCCGGAAATGACCCGTTTCTTCATGACCATTCCCGAGGCTGTCGGTCTCGTGCTCACGAGTTCCTCCCTCTCCACCGGCGGGGAAATCTTCGTGCTGGATATGGGAGAACCAGTCCGCATCCGCGATCTCGCCTGTCAGATGATCGAACTCTCCGGGCTGCGGCCAGGGAAGGATATCGAAATTCACTTCACAGGCATGCGTCCGGGTGAAAAACTCTACGAGGAAATCAGCCACCGTGGTGAACTCCTCTCGGATACTACGCACCCACGCATCATGCGCTTCACCGGCACGGGTGCTTCCCTCGCCACCGTCGAGGAACATTTCGCCTGCCTCGCCTCACACCTCGCCGAGGCCGATGCTCAGGAAATCCGCGAGCGACTCCACCTCATCATCCCAGAATACACCGGGGCCACCTCGTCGGTAGGCCAGTCACCGGCCTCCCTTCCTTCCACCGCTCCCGCTTCCCCCTCCGACGAGCGGAAACAGAACTCCGATGTCTCAGGATTTCAATTCGCCCCATCCTCCTGATGCCTGACAGGGAATCCGATTCATGGGGGCAGGTCCGATTTTTCAAAGTCTCATCCCCAAGCGGCTTGCCCCGGTGACTCAGCCATCCAGAATCAGTCAAGGATGGCATTTGTTTTTGCTGAAATTAAGTCTAAATTTTCGTTTTCTTCATGTTTTCCGTAAATTTCAGGAGTGCAAGTGCCCGGGCGAGTTCTCTGCTCGCCGCCGTTCCCGCCGTTCTGCTCGGCTTCGTACCCGGATCCGCCCGCAGCCAGGCTCCCGATAGTTCGCAGTTCGGGTTCATTGACAGATCCACGAGAGTCCCCATCCGCCAGCGCAGCCAACCCGCCCCCCCCCCCCCCCCCCCCCCTCCGCCTTCCCGCCTCCCCCACCCGGCTCCCTCGCTCACCGGAACGCCAGCGGAAGGCTCCGCGACCCGGCCGCCCAATGGAACCAGCCAAGCCTCGACAGCACCAGTCCCGGTATCTGCTCATCAGCTTCAGCCCGGCATTCTCGCCGAAGCTCTGCCCCCATGGCTCCGGCTGGAACTCGGTCTCCAGAGCCTTTACGACAGCAATATCTTTCTGCAGTCCCGCAATGAGAGCGCCGACTGGGTCAACCGCGTCACTCCGCTGATCGCCGCCTTCGTCGGCGACCCTGCCGAAACGGACTGGTACGGGGAAGCCCGCTACACGCCGGCGTGGACCACCTATGCCACCAATGCAGACATCAACCGCTTCGATCAGGGCGGAGCCCTCGAAGGAGCCTGGCAGCAGCCGCTCCTGGCTCTCAGAGGCGTGCTCTCCTATCAGGAAAATACCGCAAACGACCGCTTCACAAGCGACCTGTTCACCACCACGAGCACCCGAGCCTACACGGCCGCCAACTACATCCTCGGTCCGAGCACCTTCCTCGAAGGCAGCATGGAATGGGTGCGCACGGACCGCGGCGAAAGTCTGCAGGGCTCCCGGACCAATTTCAATGATCAGGATTCCTTCGACGCACGCGTCGCCGCCCTCTGGCAAATCAGCCCATCCACACGCCTCGGACCCGCCGTCCGCTACCAGCGGATCACTTCGTCGATCAACACCGACCGGGACATGTTGCACGGCCTCCTCGCCATCAGTTACAACCCGGAAAGCATTTTCTCCCTCAGGGGCGACCTCGGAGCGCAATGGGTATCGCTCGACTCGGGAACCTCCAATTGGGCTCCTTCCGCCACCCTGAGTGGACTCTGGGACGTCGATGCCCTCTGGAAAGTCGGCATGAGCATCTATTCCCAGTCTTTGGCTTCGCCCACGGGTACAGACTCCAGCCAGCAAAGCACCGGAATCAGCGGAACTGTCTCGTGGATTCCTGATGAACTTCTGCTCGTCACTGCCGGACTCGGTTACGAAGCATCCAAGTTCGAGGTCTACAGCGGAACCAACCCCGGAAGGGAGGATGACTACCTGTTCGGAGACCTCTCCCTGAGAATCACACCACCCCAGTCCGCCCTCGGTCTCGCATTCTTCTACCGCTACCGGTTCACCGATTCTTCACTCGAAAGTCAGGACTTCTCGAATTCGCAGGCAGGTTTACAGCTGAATTATCGGTTCTAGATCACCTGAATAAACGCTGCGCGCGAATTGAACGACACGGCCAGCATCCTCCGAGGAATGTTCGAAAATCGGTTTCGAACCAATTAAGCAGTTGTGATTTATCCGGATTCCTATAGTGAATCCACCCTGCACGACGTCATGAATTTGCCCAAGGTTAACAGTTATACATTTTTCCCAGCTGCGGCTGGCGTCCTTGGAATGATCGGACTGGCGTTCTTCTGCCTGCTTTTCACCAGTCCGCTGCCTGCCCAGGTGCCCGAAGCAGAACCGACCCGCGCCACGGGCGCAAGAGACACCATTCCCGGGGCATCATCCCCGACCGCCCGCGCGGCCCAGCCCTCCGCATCCCTTGCCCCTCCCGCCAGCTACCGTCTCGCGCCGGGCGACTCGGTGCAGCTCAACGTGTTCAATGAACCCGCGCTCGAGGCTGAGCGCACCATTTCCTCCTCAGGCGAAGTCTCCTTGTACCTCATCGGAAGCGTCAGGATTGCCGGCAAATCGATCGGCGATGCCGAGGAAATGATCCGGGGACTCTACGACAAGGACTACCTCGTCAACCCCAAGGTGACCCTCACCATAACGGGCTTCGCCGCCCAGTTCGCCACGGTCATGGGGGCGGTCGGCAAGCCCGGAAACGTAGCTGTCCCGATCGAAGGTCCGTTCGATCTGCTCGAAGCAATCGCCGCCGCGGGAGGTACGGCGGAGAAAGCCGACCTGCGCAACGTCATCCTGCGACGCAAGGGGTCGACCGAGGCACTCCGCATCGACCTCGATGCCCTTCAGAAGAATCCGGTCAATGTCCCCAGCATCCGCCCCGGGGACTCGATCGCCATCGGCAACAAGACTGACCGCTTCATCAACGTCATCGGCGAGGTCAACCGTCCCGGTCAGATCCGCTTCCCGGATCAGGGCGCGCTTGACGTCATCACCGCCGTCACCATGGCGGGCGATTTCAGCCGCTTCGCCAAACCATCGGATATCACCATCATGAGGGGAGGGCGGATCATCCAGGTCGATGGCGCAGCCATCAGCCGCGGAGAAGCCCCCGCCGTACCACTGCTTCCCAATGATACCGTCAAAGTCGGCCGACGGCGCATCTGACCGTTCTCCCGCAGGTTCGCCTGTCCGCGCGCCTGCCGCTTTCCCGCCCGCAAACGGCACCGAGGCAGTTTCCCCTGTCACCACCCTCCCATCTCCCGTCAGATTCCCGGCTGAGTCAAATGTGACTCACCAAGGGCGGTAGCTTGGCCTGTATCCTAACATTAAAAACGCCGAATTTCCCATCCAGCATGGACGATTTCCCAGAAAATGACGAACTCCGTGAGGTCCGCCCCGCCGCGAAAAACCGCGTCTCGGTCGGCGAGATCGTCGCCATGCTGCTCGACCGCTGGTACTGGATCCCCATCAGTATCGCCCTGCTGGGCGGACTGGCTCACTACTACGTCTCGAAGGTTCCCCGCAAATACGTCTCCATGGCGTCGGTTCAGGTGAAAGCCAATCAGGCCGCGGCGGTCGCCGTGGACCGCACCGCAGAACGTGCCCAGGCATCGGAACTAGACCTCGCAGGAACCGACGCGATCAATACCATTCTCGGTAAATTCAGGACGCACAGCCTGTACCGGACCATGCTCAGGGACCACCCCGACCTGCTTTGTCACCCCAACCTGATTCCCGAACCGATGGTCTGGGCTCCCGCGTGGCTCGCCCCCAAGCCGCAGCGAAAACCGGTCGAGTTGCCCGCTCCACCCCCGGTGGATGACAAATCCAGTCCACAGGCCACGGCCTACTTCGATGCTCTCGATGCAGCCGCGGACCGGCTCGCTGGTGCTGTGTGGCAACTGTACAGCGTGGCAAACCGGAAAGCGAGCAGGCTGGTCGACATCACGGTGATCCATACCGATCCCGAAATCTCCGGGAAGCTTGCCGATGCGCTCGTGGAAACCTACACCAAGGTTCATGTGGATCGAAAATCCGACCGTACCGAGTCGACCATCGAAACCATCAAGGCGGAAACCATCAAGGCGCAGGAGGACCTGCAGTCTTCCCAGAATGCCCTCGCTGCCTACCGGACCGCTCTTACGCTGGTCCAGCAGATCAAAGAGCAGGAAGCGAAACTGGCGGAACTCCTTCTCCGCTACCGCGAAAAGCACCCGGATGTCATCAGCAGCCGCAAGCTTCTCTCGGAGCTTCAGGACAACTTTCTCAAGGAATTTGATGCGGCCCGCTCAGCCAAGGCTGACGGCGATTACTGGGAGTCCGTAACCCTCGACCCGCGTTCCACCGCCCCGGACGACACGGTCAGAGAAGCGATCCGTCTGCTGCAGGCTCGCAGCGAGGTGCTCACCAGCGAAATTCAGAACCGCACCCAGACCTACAACATCCTGCTCACCCAGAAGACGGGCGCTGATGTCTCCTCCACACAGATGGAGGCCGAAATCCTGCCCATTGAATCCGCCCGCAGGGGGGTGCTGAAGGAACCAAATCCCCCCACCATCTACGCCGCCGGAATTCTGGGAGGACTGCTCGCCGGCACCGCACTCTCTTTTGTTCTCGGTAAACTCGACAACAAAGTCCATACCGTCGCTGATCTCGAGCGGGTGACCGGGGCTCCCGTGCTCGCCTCCATCGCCGCGGTGCGCCGCAAGATCCTCGAGCAACCCGCCGCAGCGGACGGGAAACCCGCACCGGAATGGTCTCCGGACCTTTTCTTCCGCGATAACGGTGCCCGCACTGTGGAGGCGGAAATGATCCGCAACCTGCGTACCTCCATCGTTCTGCTCGGCTCTCAGGAGAAAATGAAGACCATTCTCTTCACCTCCGCGCTCCCCGCTGAAGGCAAATCGTTCGTCAGCGCCAATGTTGCCGCTTCGTTTGCCATGTCCGGTGCCCGTACCGTGCTCGTGGACCTTGACCTGCGCCGCCCCCGCCAGCAGGCCATGTTCGGCACCGACCGGAAAAAGGGAACCGGAGTCGCCGACGTGCTCGCCTCGCAGTGCAAACTCGCCGATGCTCTGCATCCGTCGGGTCTTGAAAACCTCACGCTCTTCCTTGCCGGGACTCACGCACCCAACCCCGCTGAACTCCTCAACTCCCAGCGGATCAAGGACGTCATCGCTGTCCTGCGCAAGCACTTTGACCGGGTCATTCTCGACACCGCGCCGCTCCTTCCCGTCTCGGATACGCGACTCATCGCCAGCCTCGCCGACACCAGCATCCTGGTGGCAGGCGCCGAGAAAACACCCAAGGGAGCCATCCTGCGCGCCCTCGAACTGCTTGGCTGGGACCGCGAGAATCCCACGGGTTCCCATATCGGCGGATGTGTTCTCAATGGCACCATCGAATCACGACGCAATCTCGGCTACAATTACTCGTACGGGTATTATGGGAAATACGGTGGATACGGCAAGAAGTACGGCGCGGTCTACGGTGACGACGCCGAAGATGAGGATACCGACCGCAAACGACGGCCGAGGAACGCCTTGTGATTTTTCTAATCGCCTGATTGCCAGAGCACTCTGATCGTCCACTATTCCCTGGACTGAACCTTGATCTCCGCTCGGTTGGCGCGGTTCCATCCGGGATTGTGTTCCCGCGACTCGTTTCCGCCTCCTGCCCCGACTGACCATCCGCAACCACTATCACCCGATCATGAAAACCGCACTCATCACAGGAATCACTGGCCAGGACGGTTCCTACCTTGCCGAATTTCTGCTCGAGCAAGGTTACACCGTTCATGGCATCAAGAGACGCGCCAGCCTCTTCAATACCTCGCGCGTCGATCACCTCTACGAGGATCCGCATATCGAGAATGCCCGCTTCCACCTGCACTACGGAGACCTCAGCGATACCAGCAACCTCATCCGCATCGTGCAGGAAACCCAACCGGATGAGATCTACAACCTCGGAGCGATGAGCCATGTGGCCGTCAGCTTCGAAAGCCCGGAATACACGGCAGACGTCGATGCCATCGGGACGCTGCGACTCCTCGAAGCCATCCGCATCCTCGGGCTCCAGAAGAAAACCCGCTTCTACCAGGCTTCGACCTCGGAGCTGTACGGACTCGTGCAGGAAACCCCGCAGAAGGAAACCACTCCCTTCTACCCCCGCAGTCCCTACGCCGTCGCCAAACTCTACGCCTACTGGATCGTGGTCAACTACCGCGAAGCCTATGGTCTCTATGCCTGCAACGGCATCCTCTTCAATCATGAGAGCCCCAGACGAGGCGAGACGTTCGTTACAAGGAAGATCACCCGCGGCCTCGCCAGCATCGCCATCGGCCTCGAGTCATGCCTTCACATGGGAAATATCGATTCGCTCCGAGACTGGGGCCACGCCCGCGACTACGTGCGCATGCAGTGGATGATGCTCCAGCAGGACGCTCCGGAGGACTTCGTCATTGCCACGGGCGTCCAGTACTCCGTTCGACAGTTCATCCTCTGGTCTGCCCACGAACTCGGCATCACCCTCCGCTTCGAAGGATCCGGAGTCGATGAAACCGGGATCGTGGAACAGGTCACCGGCGACCTCGCCCCAGCCGTGAAACCAGGACAGGTCATCGTCCGCATCGATCCCCGTTACTTCCGTCCCACGGAGGTCGATACGCTTCTGGGCGACCCCACCAAGGCACGGGAGAAACTGGGCTGGATTCCGGAGATTTCCGTGCAGGAGATGTGCCGGGAGATGGTCCAGGCGGATCTGGCTGATGCCCTGAACCTCCAGATGCTGCGCGCTGCTGCCGCGGAGCGCCGCAATGGCGCCGCCAGCAGCTGACGGGCATCTCATCTCACCACAGGCGTCTGCCCCGGCCGGGAAAACAACCTCCTTCAGGCATGCGGAGTCGCTGATTCCCCGGGCGGTTCGCTCGCCTTGTGGCGCTTCCGCTTTAGACGCCATCTGCCCGGTCGTCCCGCCGAGTCCTGCAACGCCGACTTCACCCATCCCCGATGGAGCATCCTCATCAGCATTCCACCACCATCAGGCCTACGCACGGTTGGCGACTCGTCAATCTGAGGGAATGCCTTGAGTACCGCGACCTGTTCCGCTTCCTGATCCGCCGTGATATCACGGTGCACTACAAGCAGACGATCCTTGGCTACCTCTGGGCGGTTTTCAATCCGCTCTTCAGCATGCTGGTCTTCACAGTCATTTTCGGAATGATTCTCAAGATGCCCAGTGACGGGGTGCCCTATCCGCTCTTCAGCTTCGCGGCTCTGCTCCCATGGACCTACTTTGCCCAGTCGCTGTCGGCATCCACCAGCAGTCTCATCTCGGGTTCCAGCCTCTTCACGAAAGTCTATTTTCCAAGGATT
>JBIICE010000302.1:0-3998 GCA_044239025.1 Verrucomicrobiales bacterium | reverse complement strand
CCGTCGCAATGATGAGCGTCTGCGGCAGACTGCGGAACGACAGGAAGATGAGGAGCAGAATCAGCCCGAGGGCAGCTGGAACGACAATGGCGAGCCGGGCCCGCGCTTCGTTGAGATTCTTGAATGATCCACCGAATTCGAAGCTGTAGCCTTCCGGCAGCTTGAGCTTCTCCGTGAGCCGTTCCGTCGCCTCGCGCACGAAGCCTTCCATGTCGCGGCCATTGACGCCGATCATGAGACCGACCTTCCGCTGCGTGAGTTCGTGGCCGATGGGTTCGACGACCTTTTCGTGCCGGAGAGAAGCCACGCTCCCGAGGGGGACCAGTCCGCCGTCTCCCGCGCGCACCGGCAGCGAGCGGATGACCTTTTCATCGGCGCGCTGTCCCTCCGGGAGGCGGACGACAATATCGTAGCGGCGATTGCCTTCTACCACGGTGCCGACCGTCTCGCCGCCCAGCGCGGTGGCCACGGCGCGGTTGAGTTCCGCTGCCGGAATGTTGCGTCGGTTCAGTTCCGTGCGATTCGCCTCAAGGACCAGATTGGTCGTACGGCCATCGACTTCCAGCTGGGCATCGCCCCCGGGTACGGAGGCCACGATGTCGCGCGCCTCGCGGGCCAGCCGCTCCAGTTCATCGAAATCGGTGCCGAAGATCTTCAGGGAGAGTTCGGCCTTCGATCCTTCGAGCATTTCATTGAAGCGCATTTCGATGGGCTGGGCGAATTCGAATTCATGCCCGGGGATTTCTGCATTGATGGCGGCTTCGATCTGTTCGCAGAGTTCCTGCTTGGTACGGGGGCGGCCGGGTGTCATGGGCCATTCGCGCAGCGGTTTGTAGAAGAGGTAGAAGTCGTTTTCATTGGGGGCCATGGGATCTGTGGCGACTTCGCTCGTGCCGATGCGGTTGAAGACGTAGGTGACCTCCGGAAACTTCGCGAGCACCAGCTTTTCCGCGGCGAGCTGCATTTCGAGGGATTTCCCGAGGCTCATGCCGACCTCCTTGTAGACCATGGAAGTGATGGCTCCCTCGTCGAGCTTGGGCACGAATTCCGCACCGAGACGCCCGTAGAGCACGGTTGATCCGGCGAAGAGGGCGATGGCTCCGAGGACGGTGAGCCAGCGGGCACGCAGGGCCAGCAGCAGGGTGGGCCGGTAGATGGCCTTCGCTCCGCGGATCAGCAGATTGTCTTTTTCCTCGATCCGGCCGCGGAGCAACCATGCGCAGAGCACCGGCATGAGCGTGAGGGCCAGCAGGAGCGCGCCCGTGAGGGCGAGGATGACCGTCAAGGCCATCGGGCGGAACATCTTGCCCTCCACGCCACTGAGGCTGAGAATCGGGAGGTAGACGATGGTGATGATGAGGACACCGAAGAACATCGGTTTGCCGACCTGGCGCGCGGCGCGCAGGACGATGCGGTTGCGTTCCTCGCCATCGAGCGGGCGGCCGAGATGGTGCTGACGTTCCGCGAGCTGGCGGACGATGTTTTCGACCATGACGACGGCTCCATCGATGATCAGTCCGAAATCGACCGCGCCGAGCGACATGAGATTTCCGCTGATGCCCCAGCGGTTCATGCCCGTGATGGCGAAGAGGAAGGACAGCGGGATGGCGAGGGCCACGATGAGGGCGGCCCGCCAGTTGCCGAGCAGCAGCATGAGTACCACCACCACGAGGACCGCTCCCTCGAAGAGATTCTTCTGAACGGTCGCAATGGTGCGGTCCACCAGTTCCGAGCGGTCGTACACCGTGTGCAGGGCCATGCCGGGAGGAAGTTTCCGCCTCACCTCGTCAAGCCGCGGCTGCACGCGCTGGCAGACCACGCGGGCATTCTCGCCTGCCAGCATCATGACCGTTCCGAGCACGCATTCCTCGCCGTTCCATGTGGCGGCACCCGTCCGGTATTTTTCACCGGAGGCCACGTGCGCCACATCGCTCACGCGCAGAGGTTCGATACCCGCGCCGAATTTGATGGGGAGTCCGGCGATTTCCGCGGGTGAACGGACACGGCTGACCGCGCGGATCGTGACCTGCGTGCCGTCCTGGGAAACGATCCCGCCCCCGGAGTTCTCGGCATTGGCGCGGATGACGTCGGCCAGTTCACCCACCGTGAGCGAAGCCTCGCGGAGCTTTGGGAGGTCCGGTTCGACGACGATCTGCCGTTCCAAGCCGCCATTGCTGTTGATTTCCGCGACGCCGGGCACGGTGCGCAGCATGGGTTTGATGATGTATTCCTGGGTTTCGCGGAGGGCCATCATGGCCTGGGCATGATCGCCCGGCTTCCGGGCAGCGTCCTTTTCCCAGGTGAGGGTGTAGTAGAAGATTTCGCCGAGGCCGGTGCTGATGGGGGCGAGTTTGGGCGAAACGCCCGGTGGCAGATCGTCGAGGGCCGTCTGGAGCCGTTCCGAGACGAGCTGCCTTGAGCGGTAGATGTCGGTGCCGTCCGCAAAGTTCATGGTGACCTGCGAAAGGCCGAACTTCGTGAGCGAGCGCATTTCCTCCATGCCCGGGAGGCCCTGCATTTCCAGTTCGATGGGCCGGGTAACCGCTTTCTCCGATTCCTCCGGGGCGAGCGAAGGCACCTCGGCATTGATCTGGACCTGGACGCCGGTGAGGTCCGGCACTGCATCGATGGGCAGAAGGAACAGCGACCAGAGGCCGGCAGCGAGGAGCGCGGCACTGAGGACGGCGACAAGGAGGCGCTGGCGCAGCGCGAATTCAAGAATCCGGTCGATCATGGGAGTCGCTCAGCGGGCGGAGGGACGGAGGGTGAGACCGGAGAGGAGTTCCAGATCGAGCAGAGCCGCGAGGGCTTCCGCACGGGTATCGAGGAGAGCGCCGAGGGCTTCGAGATAGCTTTTCTGGAGTTCGATGTAGGTGGCCACGGGAATGGCTCCGAGCTGGTAGTGGCGGTCTGCCTGTTGCGCAGCCTCCTCGAGTTTCGCGAGAGAATCGTCGCGCCAGTTGCCGAGTTCTGCGGCGAGAGCGGCGTACTCGCGTCGTTTCGTGACAATCCGGCTTTCGACTTCGCGGAGAGCGACTTCCATGCTGACGCGGGCCTGCTGGAGGCGTGCTTCTTCTGCGGAGACCCGGGCCTTGCCATCGTTCCACAGCGGCAGGGGAACGTTGACGCTGAGTCCGGCGATGGTTTCGCGCTGCTTCCCGGCATTCTGGGAGTTCACGAAGGGCTGAACGGAAATGTCCGGGCCGCGTTCGTTGCGGGCGAGGTTCACGGCAAAGCCCTGCTGGCGCAGTTCCATCTGGCGCATGCGGAGATCGAAATTGCTGAGGCGGGCCGCTTTGAGGAGGGTTTCCAGTTCCGGCACGGCAGGAAGTTCGAGACCGCCCGGGCTGATGCTGAATTCCGTTTCAGGCCGGGCTCCGCGCAGGAGATTGAGATCTGTCATGACGGCTGCGACTTCCTTGCGGGAGAGCGCGGCATCCCGTGACAGCGTGATGAGCGAGGCCTCGAGAATGCGGGTTTCGAGCAGGGGAGCCGGCCCGGTGGGGTCGCGCTGCACAAGGACCGCCACCACCGCCGCAATGCGCGCCGAGGCGGCGGCCGCAGCAGTGGCTTTCTCCTGCTCCATCATCATGCCGACCGCAGCCGAACGCACCTTCGCAGCAAGGGCGTTGCGGAAGGCGGCCAGCCCGAGTTCCGCCATTTCGGTCTGGCCATCGGCGATGGCCTTGCGGAGGTTGAGTCGGCCAGGCCATTCGAAGGTCTGGGACATGGCGGCCTGCCACATCGGTCCGTCGCCGGTGCCCCGGACCGACCAGCTGCCCAGCTGGGCATTCAGCTGCGGATTCGGGCGACGGCCGGCGTCGGCCCGTTCGCTTTTGGCTGCCGCGATGCGGGCTTCGTAGAAGGCCGCTTCCGGATTCTGCCCGAGTGCGCTGCGGACGAGCGCATCGACGCTGAGAGCGTCTGTCGGGGCGGCTGGCAGCAGCAAGGCAGCCTGAAGGAACAGGAAAATCGATCGGAACATCATGGTCTGGGAA
>JBIICE010000301.1:0-4001 GCA_044239025.1 Verrucomicrobiales bacterium | reverse complement strand
GCAGTGAACTCACGGTCTGCCTCATCGGTTCCCCGGATTCTCTCACCCCAGCCCAGCAGAACGCCATCGGCGAACTCCTGCTGTTCCTTGAATCCCGCTCCGGCACGCTCGCCCTCCGCAGCGCAGCTCCCAGTACCCCGGAAATGCTGGCCGCCGCGGACTGAACGCTGCGCTTCCAGCCCGTTCCCGCATCAAAGCACTTCGCCCGCCCGGTCGTCCACCTGCTGCGCCTTCCACAGCACACCCAGCAGTCCGTAGGCCAGTGACATGATCACCGGCCCCAGCAGAATCCCCAGCAGGCCGAAATACCGCAGCCCTCCCAGCACAGCGAAGAAAATCACCAGCTCGTGCAGCTTGGCGCGCTGCCCCACCAGCACGGGACGCAGGAACCCGTCAATGCTGCTGATCACAAACTGCCCGACCACCACGAGGATGATCGCTTTCATGTACTCCCCCTGAATCGCAAGGCCCAGCGCCGCCGGCAGCCACACCAGCCACGCCCCCACTATCGGCAGCGTGCACAGCAGGGTCATGACCACCCCCCACGTCACCGGCGATGGCAACCCCAACGCCCAGAAGGTCACCCCTCCAAGAAATCCCTGCACGCTCGCCACCATGATCACCCCATACACACAGGCATGCAGCACCTCTTCGGTCCGACCCGCCAACTGCAGCGTCTGATCCCGTGGCAATGGCACCAGATCCACAAACCGCGCCCCCAGCTTGCCCCCGTCCCGATACAAAAAGAAGAGCACAAACACCAGAAACACAGAGTTCAGAAAGAACCCAAGGACCCCGCCAAGCACGTTCACCGCATTCTTCACCACCGCCCCGGAAATCTCACCGCCATACTCCCGCAGCTTCTCAGGCGACATCGCCTCGTCCAATTGCCAGTCCCTCCGCACCGTCGCCAGCCAGGAATCAGCATCCGCCAGCGCCGCCCACTTCACCTGCACTGTCTCCACCCCGCTCTGCAATGACCGGATCGCCCCAGGCACTTCCTTCACCAGCGTCAACGAAACAAATGCCATCGGAACCACCAGCACCACGATCGTGAAAACCGTGGATAAGCCGGCGGCCAGCACCGGCTTCCCCGTCATCCTCAGAAACCGCAGATGCCACGGACGGAAAATCGCCGCCAGCGCCACCCCAAGCAGCAGCACCCCCACAAACGGTTCCAGTACCTTCCACGAAAGATAGAGGGTCAGCATCGTCACCCCCAGCAGTGCGATCCAGCGGCTCAGGCGGGCTTGCGACGACATCACGGACATAGTCATCCACTATCCCCGGATTCCACACGCTGTCCACTGACTCCCGGCATGAACCTGCCCCGCACACTCCTGCCCAATCAGGGTTGATTTTCCCAACCCCGGCCCCACACTCCGCTCCCCTCTCCCCCTGCCATGAAATACGACGACATCCGCGGCATCCTCCGCTACGTGCCGCAATTCCGCGGTCAGACTTTCGTCGTGCTCATCGACAGCGCTCTCATCGATCACGAAAACCTCGGCAACGTCCTCCTCGACCTCGCCGTCCTGCACTCGCTCAGCATCCGCGTCGTCGTGGCCTTCGGTGCCCGTCAGCAGATCCTCAACCTAGCCACCCGCCGCGGTATCCCTCTCACCAGCCCGGACGCCACCGGCGTCACCGACGAGGCCACCCTCGACGCCTCCATCGACGCCATCAGCCGCCTCAGCACGGTCATGCTGCAGCACCTCAATAGCGTCGGACTCCGCACCGCCATCTCCAACGCAGTCTCCGTCCACCCCGCGGGCGTCATCCGCGGACGCGACCTCGGCTACACCGGTACCATCGACCGCATCGATACCCAGATGCTCCAGCAACTCATCGATCAGGGCATCATCCCTCTCGTCCCACCCAGCGGTGGCGAACGCCCGGGCCGCACTCTCCGGCTCAATTCCGCCGCGGTCGCCGTCGAGGTCGCCGTCGCCCTCCAGGCCGCCAAACTCCTCTTCGTGGGAGCGGGTGTCGTCGAATCCCCAGGTGGTCAGCGCATCCGCCAGCTCTCCGTCGACGAAGCCAAAACGATGTCGGCCAAGTCAAAGCAACCCGCTGAATCGGAAAGCAGCCACGTTCTCCTCCTCCGCCACGCCGCCCGCGCCTGCGAAGGCGGAGTCCAGCGTGTCCACTTCCTCGACGGACGTACCGACGATGCCCTGCTGGGCGAACTCTTCAGCCTCGAAGGCGTCGGTACCATGGTCTACCGCGACGCCTACCAGCAGATCCGCCCAGCCCGCCGCAGCGACATCGATAACATCGTCCGCATGGTCCGCACTGCCGTCGATGACGACGAACTCGTCGCCCGCAGCCGCCAGGAAATCCGCACCAGCATCGATAGCTACCACGTCATCGAAGTCGATGGCACCGTCGTCGGCGTCGTCGCCGTCAACCCATGGCCCGAACATGCCATGGCGGAAATCGGCTGCCTCTACGTCCGCAAAAGCCACGAGGGCATGGGCTTCGGCCGCACCCTCGTCCAGTTCGCCGAACGCCGCGCCGCAGAACTCGGATTCCGCACGGTCTTCGCTCTCAGCACCCAAGCCTACAATTTCTTCGAACAGAAACTCGGATACCAGATCGTCTCCCCAGACCGACTCCCTCCGGCCCGCCGCGAAAAACTCCTCCGCAGCGGTCGCAACTCGCGCGTTCTGCTCCGCGAGATCTCTCCCCAGCCGACCCCGGAAGCCTCGGCGTCCTGACCAGACCGCCGGAAAGGCTTTCCGTGCCGCAACGGGGCGCTACCAGCACCCCTTCTGCCACAGGCTCCTAGCGCGACCACGATGGCTCGCTGAGCCGCCCCATCCCGCTCACAAGGCGCGTCTTCTCTCCCGTGGCGGTATTGAGGGTCACCAGATTCTGCCCCTGCACTGCCACCAGATGCCGCCCGTCCGGTGCCCACGATGGATCTTCGGCCCCACTGAGCACCTCCCGCACCGCTGCCGTCTCCAGATCGTAAATCACGACGCTGCGCCGCTCCCCGCGCCACCCCGTGAAGGCAATGCGCTGGCCGTCGGGTGACCAGTCGGGCCCCGTGCACTTCGCCCAGCCAGTCGCAAGCCGCTCGGGCTCTCCCTTCCGCCGCGAACACACATACAGCTGCGGCTGCCCGGTCGCATCGGACACAAATACCAGATGCTGCCCGCCCGGAGCCCACGAGGGCGAACTCTCCACGGCCCGCGAGGCCACGACCCGACTGTACCGCCCGCCCCCAGGCAGCGCCACGCAGATGTCAGGATTCCCTCCATGACTCATCGTCAGCGCCAGCCTCGTCCCATCAGGCGAAAAAACGGCGCCGCTGTTCGTTCCGGGCGCACTGATCACTTTCCTGCGCTGTCCCTCGGACAAATCCACCACCCACACGTCCGCAAATCCAGACGCATATCCCGTGTAGGACAGAAACACCGCCCCCGGACTCAGCGACGGAGCCGCACAGACCCCGCGCTCCCGCGTCACCTGCTCAATCCGCTGCCCATCACTGTCACACACATAAATCTCCCGCGCACCGCCACGGTCACTCACAAAGGCTATCCGGCTCAGCGCAATCCCCGGCTCTCCGGTCACCGCCGCCACAATGTCGTCAGCAAAGGCATGCGCGTTGTCCCGCAGATCGAGCTGGTCATACTGATGGTTGAACGCCACTTTGCCTCCGGCCGACAGCAGCGCCCCAGTGATCCGCCCGGCCGAGGAATAGGCCCGCACCACCCACTGCGCCGCCCCGCCATCCATCCGGAAACGACCCGAACGCTTCAACTCGGCTTCCACGATTTCCTGAACCGATCCACCCGTCCCTCCCGCGAATTCCTCAAAACCAAGCACGGGCAACACCGGCCCGGATGCCCGCGCTCCGACCGTGATCGCCCCGAACAGACTCATCAGCTGCCACCATCGACTTGTCATGACGCCACCCTCACACCGCTTCCCCTGCCGTCAAGGGCCGCACCAGCCCCTCCGTCCGTGCACGCGGACAGCCTGCCGCCGCG
>JBIICE010000300.1:0-4008 GCA_044239025.1 Verrucomicrobiales bacterium | reverse complement strand
GGGCAGGAGGGCCTTCCACTGCAGGGCCACCGGGCGCGGCTGCTGCAGGCCGAGGGAGCCTGTCAATTCAAGGGCGTTGCGGTCATCGAAGGCGGCCCGGCACTCGCTCAGGGCGACGGTATTTCCTCCGGTGGAAGCCTTCGCACGCAGCGAAGCCACGGGCACACCGGCGGCCACGATGCTGCTGCCCGAGATGTCCGCATTGGCTTCCGTGAGCTGGCCGTCCGCCACCTGGAAGTCTGCTTTTCCCTGCAGTTTTCCACGGACCGGGATCCGTTCGGCCATTTCCGGCGCAAACCAGCCAGCCAGCTCCGGAAAGTCGAAATCGGCGCCTCCCGTGATCGCGCTGTTCCGGAAGCCATCGGGCGATTCCGGAAGCGCGCCGCTGGCGGTGACCCGCAGGCGGTTGGGACCCGCTGTCAGCTTCTGCAGTTCGGCCTGCCAGTTTCCATCGGCCGCCTCTGCGGTAAGCTCCACGCGCTCGGCGATCATGCCATCGTAGCGCAGGGGTCCGCCCTGCAATGACCATTTCCCCTCGAGCCGTCGGAGCGGCCCGCCCAGCCCGGTGAGATTCCCTTCGAGGCGTTCCACTTTCCACGCGACAGGCAGGTCCTGCGGCAGCCACGCCGCGAGGGATGCCTCGCTCAGCCCTTCGGCCATCACCTGAGCCGACATCGGAGCGTCCCCGCCACGGCCGGCCTGCAGCTGCGCCTCCACCTTGCCCGCCCCCTCCAGCTGCGCACGCAACCCGGCAGCCCAGGCGGCACCAGCCGATGGCTGCAGTGCGGCTGACAACTCCGCTTCGGCGATGCCCGGCAGCCCGCGCAGCGAAGCGATCTTCACCGCCTTGCCGGAACAAACCGTCTGCCCCGTGAGATCATGCAGCCCGGGGAGATTCCCTCCGGGGAGCCGCAGTTCGGAAAGGGAAAATTTCCCTTCGGCATCCGGACGAAGTTCGAGGTTCAGTCCACGCACCAGCACGTCGCCGCCGGGAAGCCGCACGGTTGCCGCCACCTGCTCGAGGATGACCTCCGGCAGCTTGACCTCGGGAAACGCACCGCGCTTCCCGCTGGGCGGGCCCTGCACTTCTTTCGTTGGTTCCCGCAGATCCAGCTCCAGATCGACATCCGCGAGGCGGACCGTTTTCACGGCAGCGCCCGGGCCCTCCCGGATGGCCCGCCAGATGCTGTACTCAGCCGACACACTGCCAGCGGTCAGCTTCCGCAGCGGCCCCTCTTTTCCGCCTTCGGCCCGCACGCCGCGCAGCTGGAAATCACTCAGCACGGACCCCTCCAGCTCCCACTGCAGCGAAATCCCCTGGCGCTCTGCCGCTTTTCTTCCCGCGAAATCAATGAGCCAGCGCAGCAGGGGGCGATGCACCGCCGCAAAAATCAGCAGCAGCGCCAGCATTGCCAGCAGCAGTCCCCGGAGCCAGCGGCGCGCTTGCGGTGGCGGGTTCCCGGATTCCTGCTCTGGCGGTTTGGAATTCACAGCGGCTGCGAGGGTAGACGTCCGTTTCTCACCAGCGGGGATCTCCGGTCCGGGGAATCACTTCGGCATGATGAATGCGGGCCTCGCGGTCTGCCAGATGCAGCCCCGCCGCCGATGCGCCGAGTCCTCCCACCACCAGCAGCCACCGCAGCAGTTGCCCGAACCTTCCCCTTCCCCCCAGCAGCAGCGCAACCCCCGCCAGCGAAGCAAGAGCATGGAAGATCCACTGATGCTGCTGGACACGCTGCACCTGCTCCTTCCACAGACCCACTTCCATGACCGTCCGCGGCACCGCCGCCGGCCGCCACACCACCACCGGGATCACCGCAAGACCAGCCGCCACCAGCAGCAGCATGCCCACCCGCTGCATCACCACGGAACGGCCCGGCCAGCAACCCGCCAGCAGCACGATCACACCCACCAGCGGGGCCCAGAACAGCAGGGGGCCGCACAGCACGTGCAGAAAATCAGCATTTCCCAGCTGAGATACCGCTGCCCTGAAATCATCCAGCGTCATCATGGCCAGCCTCATGAAAAAAGATCCGGATGCTCGGCACGCGGCGGCACCGGGGCTCCCACTTTGCGGTAGGCCGCCGGCATGGCCACTCTCCCCCGCGGGGTCCGCTTCAGGAAGCCCTTCATGATCAGATACGGCTCGTTCACTTCCTCAATCGTGGTCGCATCTTCCCCCACGGCGACCGCTACACTGCTCAAGCCCACGGGCCCGCCATCAAAGCGGTAAACCATCGCTTCGAGGATGCGCTTGTCCATCTCATCAAGCCCATCGGCATCAATGTCCATGAGCCGCAGCGCGGCGTCCGCCACGGCCGATGTCACCACATTGTCTGCCCTCACCTGCGCGTAATCCCGCACGTAGCGCAGCAGCATGTTCGCCACCCGCGGCGTGCCCCGGGCCCGCGCCGCAATCTCTTCTGCCCCATCAGCCTCCACGTCGATGCCCAGAAGACCTGCCGACCTCCGGATGATGCCCGCCAGTTGCGCCACGGTGTAGTAATCGAGGCGGTTGATCATGCCGAAGCGACTCCGCAGCGGCGCGGTGAGCATGCCGCTCCGGGTCGTCGCTCCCACCAGCGTGAACCTCGGCAGGGGCAGCTGGATGCTGCGCGCGCTCGGCCCCTGATCAATGATGATGTCCAGCTTGTAGTCCTCCATCGCAGGATAGAGATACTCCTCCAGCTTCGGATGAAGGCGGTGAATCTCATCAATGAAAAGCACGTCTCCGCGGCCCAGTTTGGTCAGAATCGCCGCAAGGTCGCCCGCCTTCTCGATCTGGGGTCCATTGCACGTGTGGATCTGCGATCCCACGGACGCCGCGATGATGTGCGCCAGACTCGTCTTTCCCAATCCCGGTGGGCCGCACAGCAGCACATGATCCAGCACATCGCCGCGCTGCCGGGCCGCCTCCACGCGCATCATGAGCAACTCCACCACTTTCTCCTGCCCGGTGAATTCCTCAAAGCCCGGAGGACGCAGCGACACATCAAAGGCCGACCGCGGCGCACTGGTCGCTTCTTCGTAAAAATGATCGCCTCGCTCTGACACAGCCTGATCCTTAAGAGATCCAAAGCATTTCCGCCAGTCTCTTTTAAGGGCGGCTGCGGCGTTCTTTTTCTAATTCCCGGGCGCACGATTTCTTCCTCGAATCTTTATGGATTCGTGTCGCCTGAGTCGCTATACACGATGGAAGCACGCCGGTCTTCCCCCCTTCCGGTTTCCACCGGGCCGGCACAACCCCCTGTGTCTTGTACCCGCCATGAAACCCGTGACGTTCTTCCCCATCTGCGCCCTCGGCGGCCTGCTCAGTGTACTCGCTTCCGCGCCGGCCGCGGTCGTGGTCAACCTCGACGCGACTTCCCTGCCGCTCGGCTCGCTTCCGGTCTGGGACAACCTTGCGAGTGACGATCCCGGCCGTGATTTCACGAGGAATGCCGCGGGTACCGCCGCGGTGGTGAATGCCCCGGGAGCCACGGCTGTCCGTGCCGTCCTGCTCAACGGGGGCGCGAATTTCTACGTCGGTCCGGAGGCTCCGGAGAACATCGCCGGAAACGGCAGCCGTTCGGTGGAAGCATGGGTTCTCAACCCGGCACTCGCGGACGAGGAAACCATCATCGGCTGGGGTCGCCGCGGTGGTCCGGACGCCACCAATTTCTCGTTCAACTACGGAGGCAATGCCACCTACGGAGCGGTGGGTCACTGGGGCGGTGCCGACATGGGATGGAATGGGAATCCAACCGCCAACCTCTGGCACCACCTTGTCTACACCTTCGACGGATCGACAGTGCGGCTCTACGCCGACGGCGTGCTGAAGAACTCGGCGCCCCGCAGTCTCAATACCCATTTCCGGAATCCCGCGAGCGCCCTGCTCAAGTTCGTGGTGGGTGGTCAGAACGATGCCAATGGCAACCCGGTGGTTCTCAACTCCGGCATCCACGTCGCGAGGGTCCGCGTGCATGATACCGTCCTTGCCCCGGCGGAGATCGCGACCACGTATTTCTC
>JBIICE010000088.1:0-15958 GCA_044239025.1 Verrucomicrobiales bacterium | reverse complement strand
GTCGTGGCGGGTTTGTCAGGTGCTGATTGATCCTGATGAACGGAACGACTGGCAGGGAGAGTTCCGGGTTGATCTGGCGGCAGCGCGGGAGTCCGGGCGTCCGTCATTGGAACTGGTGAGGGTGGGGCCTGTGGTGGAATGAATCCGGCGGGAAGTCATCGGCAGGTGATCTGGGCTGAGGCGGTGGTGGGCTGGCTGGAGGAGACGCGCAGCCAGCGTGCCTGGACTTCCGGCGGGATGCTGGTGGTGATGGTCCGGCCCGGGGCAAGGGAGAACGATTTCCAGAGAATCCACTGCTGCAGGCCATCGGGGTCGAGTTCGACGCGGATGTCAGTTGGCAGGGAACTGGACAGAGAGAGCGTGCGGTTCTGGAATCCCCAGAGGAGGAAGGGGTCGCTGGGGGTGGAGGGTTCGACTGGGGAGTTCATCCACGGGCCGCCTGTTCCTGTGGGGGCGGGGAGTTTCCAGAGGTCATCGACGGCACCGGCCCAGACGGCAGCTTTTCCATCCGGGCTGCGGATGATGTGATCGCCGCCCGGTGCGTCGGCTTCGACACCGGTCATGATGAGGAGCCCTCGCCACGAGCAGAAGTCGTGGATGCGGCGGTTGTGTGTGCAGACTGGGCGGACCCTGGCGAACCCGCCGGCGTTCTCGGCGGGCAGTTCGTAGAAAGTGCCGCCCGCATTGAAGAGGTCGCGTTCGGTGGCGACTTCGCGGCAGATGCGGACCGACGAGGTGCTGACGGATGAATCCGGGGTTGACGCATGGCCGCGGGGGAGGCGCCAGCGTCTTCCGGAATCGTCCGTGTAGATGAGAGAGGCGGCGTCCTCCGCGAGTACGCCTGCGGGAATGGCGCAGTTGGCCTTGTGGTAGGCGAGGGCGGCGGGGTCGCTGACATGCTGGAGGTTCAGATGGGCATCCAGTTCGTAGAGGGCCGAGCCGTCTGCCGTCAGGCAATGGAGCGTACCTTTTTTCTCGCCGCGGGCGCGGACGGTAGCGGCGAGGCCGTTTGGTTCCGTGTGGGGTGCGAGTCCGGCAAAAATCCCGGAGACGTCCTGCTGCGGACGGTGGGCGTGGGATCCGCTGCAGAAGACCGCGGAGGCACTTTTGAGGGGGCGGTCCGGGCGGAGACGGATCCATGATGGATGGAGCGCGTTGGCTGTTCCGGGACCAGGGCCGGTAGTACCGGCGGGGTCGGAGTGGGATGGTGGCGGGGGCTGCAGTTTCCCGTGCTGGTCTTTCGTCCACGCGAACGGCGGGAACGGGAGCCAGGTGCCATGGCCGGGTGGGACCTCGAGGCAGAACCATGGAGACCATTGCCGGGCATCCTTTTCCATCCATTCGATGGTGATGGTGACTGGCTCGGTGCCTTCGTGGCGGATCCATGCGCTGCTGAGGGAACCGTTGTGAAGGTAGGGGTCGCTTGGGGTCCCGGCAGGAATGTCATCGTTGCGCCAGACGGCACCCTGACTGAGAGTGGGTCCGAGGCTGGGCAGGGCGCTGCGTTTCAGAAACCAGAGGTTCGACTGGCTCTGCGGAGGGGCGATCTGGCCTTTGGCCTTCCGTTTGTTGAGGAATTCGCTTTTCGCGGAATCATCGCAGCCGAAGACGATGTGGTCCTGCCATGCGCAGAAGTCGCCGATGACCTTGAGGTACGAACTGACCGGACGGACGCCATCGGTCTGCGCGGCTGAGAACGAGCGTGGGAATTCCCAGAACATGCCGTGCATGGTCATGAGCAGGGGGCCGTCGCCGACTTCGCGGATGCGGGGCCATTCGGTATTCCAGCCGTGGGCTCCGTCATAGCTGCCGCTGGCTTTGGGAAGGCGGAAGGTGTGCCATTGGCCCTTGTCGAGCAGCATCAGCAGCAGGGAGCGGTGGTCCCAGCCGATGCTCCATACGGGGTCGGTGGGTTGGCTGCCGACGAGGCCGCCGGGTCCGGTGACTTCCGTGAACTGGTTGCGGCGGACGATGGTCCACTGGCTGGCCTTGCCGTCCCATTCGGCGAGGACGCCGCTGGGGATGGCGGGGTTCTGCTGGGCCTCGCGGCCGTGTTCGCCATTGTTGGCGTAGATGTAGCGTCCCTGGCCCGAATAGAATCCCTTGCCGTGGTAGCCCGGGAGACCGGCCGCGGGGCCGTCGACGGTTTCCGGGACCGCTTTCTTCCATGGCCCGCCTTTCTGGAGCTGTTCATCAACCCAGAGGCTGCGGACGGCGAGCGACTTCACGTCGACCTCGTAGATCCCTTCCTCCATGGTGGCGTAGACGATCTTTCCGGTGGGGTCGGCAAGGTGGCGGGCGAGTCCGGTGTGGCGGCCGAACATGGAGGAGTAGGGAATGGCGCGCACGGCGCGCTGGGAATCGATGGCGTAGGGACCGAGGAAGAGTTGCTGCGATTCCGGGTGGATCATGCGGCAGGCGGGGGTGCCGCCGATGCTTTCCGGGCGGATGATCTGCTGGAGGTCCGGGGTGATTTCGTAGAGTTTGTCGGACGAACCTCTGGGCAGGTGCGGGCCGTAGGTGATGACCCAGAGGCGGTCCGCCCATGGTACCAAGCCACCTGTGCCGCATTCTCCCTCGTCATTGAACATGGCGAGGTGGGGGTAGATTCCCGAGACGGAGCGCGGCGCTGCGAGGCCCGTGAGCGTCAGCAGGAACAGGGGAATGGCGGTGAAGGAGAGGAGGCGGGATGGGTTCATGCCGTGCGCGGGCGGCCGGTTTCCGGGCGGAAAAAAGCCCGGCCTGCGCGGGGGAGCGTGCGGGCCGGGCTGGTCGTGGGATTGCGTGAGCAACCGGTCTGTGTTCAGGCTACGATGGGAGCGAGGTTCTCGCGGCACCACTGGCCATTCTGGAGCGTGACACCATCCGGGTCATCGACGGCGACGTGGGCTTCGTCCTCGCAGATGATCCATCCGGAGTAGTTCCGCTGGACGAGCCATTCGGTGATGCGGTGGAAGTCGAGTTTGCCGGTACCCATCTGGGCCCATGGTTCCGGGCCATTGCCGCTGAAGTCCTTGTAGTGGATGTGGTTGACGAGATGGGCCCACTTGTTGAGTGTGGCGATGACATCCATGCCGCCGCGGATGATGTGGCCGACGTCCGGGGTCCAGCCGGTGACTTTGGGGTCGAGGCTGCTGAGGACAACGTCGTAGTCCTCCTGAGTGCGGACGAGGGAAGCCGGTGGGCTGTTCGGGTGATAGGAGCATTTGATGCCCATGTCGGTGGCGCGCTGGGAGACCCGGTTGACGTTGCGGGCGACATTGAGGCGGCGGCGCTGCAGGTCCCTGGCGCGTCCGCTTGGCAGCGTGACGGTTCCGAGCATGGCACCCGGGAAGTGCTTGAGGAGGTCCATGGTGAAGTCCGCGGCGGCCCGTTCGTTGGGAAGTTCATCCTCATTATCCCATGCGCACACGAGTGCGAGGCCGGCGAGCGTCATGTTGTGGGCGGCGAGGGCGTCCTTGAGGCGGTGCGGGTCGCAGAAGTCGCCGAGCCAGTACTTGCCGCAGCCGAGAGCTCTTTCCGAGATCTCGAGGACCATGGGTTCGATGCCCGTGAATCCGGCCTGGGCCGCGATTTTGATCATGTGGTCGAGCTTGTTGTCGTAGCCCTTGCCGGTGCCCTGCATGAACCAGGTGTATACTTCAGAACCGAACTGGATGTTTCCCATGGGAGGTGGATGGTTGGAGTGCTTGAGAATGCGGGTGGTGCGACCCCTGCGGTCGTCTGCCGCCCGGGTTGATGGCTAGCTGGGAAGCCCTGCCGAGACAAGTCTGGAATTCAGGCGTGGATACGGTTTCCTTCCTTCAGTGGCGGAGGCCGCACTGGGCGTGCTGCCGGAGCAGGTGGTCGGCGAGGACGAGCAGGGTCATGGCTTCGACCATGGGAACCGCCCTTGGAAGGACGCAGGGATCGTGGCGGCCGCGTCCTTTGAGGGTGGTGTCCTCGTGGGGTACTGCGGTGACCGTCAGTTGTTCATGCATGACAGTGGCGACCGGTTTGAAGGCGACGCGGAAGGTGATGAATTCCCCGTTGGAGATTCCGCCCTGGACGCCGCCCGAGCGGTTGCTGGTCGTGCGGACGCGTCCGTCCTGCATGCGGAAGGGGTCGTTGTGTTCCCGACCTGTGAGCAGGGTCCCGGAGAAGCCGCTGCCGACTTCGAAACCCTTGGTGGCCGGGAGACTGAGCATGGCCTTGGCGAGGTCGGCGTCCAGTTTATCGAAGACCGGTTCACCCAGGCCGGGGGGGCAGTTGCGGACCACGCAGGCGACGATGCCGCCGACGCTGTTGCCTTCTGCGCGCATGGATTTGATGAGACTGGTCATCGGCTCCACGGCGTCCGGGTCGGCGGTGCGGACGATATTGCTTTCGACCATGGCGGAGGTGACGGTGGCTGGGTCGACCGTGGCGGTGAGGTGCTGAATGCTTTCGACCCATGCGACGACTTCGAGGGAGGGAGCGAAGTGGGCGATGACCTTGCGGGCGACGGCCGCTGCGGCGACGCGGCCGATGGTTTCGCGGGCGCTGGAGCGTCCGCCCCCCTGCCAGTTGCGGATACCGTATTTGGCATCGTAGGTATAATCGGCGTGACTGGGGCGGTATTTGGAGGCCATTTCCGAGTAGGCTTCGGGCCGGGCGTCCTCGTTGCGGACCATGATGGAGATGGGAGAACCGAGCGTGAGGCCATTGAAGACGCCCGAGAGGATTTCGCAGCGGTCGAGTTCCTTGCGGGGGGTTACGATTTCGCTCTGGCCGGGGCGGCGGCGGTCGAGGTCTTGCTGGATGTCATCCGTGGAGAGGGGCAGGTGGGGAGGGCAACCGTCGATGACCACGCCGACGCCGCCGCCGTGACTTTCTCCCCATGTGGAAACGCGGAACAACTGACCCCATTGGCTTGACATAATGGGGAGGGGATAGATCCCGGAATGGGGGTGGGCAAGTCGGGAAAACGGGGCTTCAGCCCTGTTTCCATGAAGCCGGGAGGTCGGATTTGGTGGAGCGGAGGATCTGCAGAATGTCGGCGCGTTCCGATGGCCCGAGGTGTTCGAATCCGCGGACGGGGGTGCTGGCAGTGAGGATGGCGAGGAGGCGGTCGTAGAGGAGATGGCGGAAGCGTGGCGGGAGGGCCTCCCACTGGGCGCTGTAGATGAGGTAGCTGCAGCGGTATTTGAACAGCCGGGTGAGGAGCTGGAAGTCCTTGAGGGATTTTCCTTCCGGGGAGGCTCTGCGGTTGGCGCGGAAGGCGTCCTGGAAGTCGCGTGAGCCGTCGATGCCGCCGTCGGGCATTTCGGCTTCATGGCAGAAGAGCAGGCACTCGAGAACCTTCTGGAGATGGCTTGCGGCGACGACTCCGGTGGAGCCGACGAATTCGTCGGTTTCCGGTTCGTTGAGTTCGTGGCGGAGAGCTTTCTGGCGGGCGATGGCGCTGCGGAGGTCGTAGGCGGCCTCGGTGAGGCGGCTGTGCATGGCGACCTGGTGTTCGAGGGTCATGAGGGCGACGATGTCGCTGTCTGGCCGGAGGTAGCGGGAGGTATCGAAGAGGCGGCTGAGGCTGGTGAGATTGGCGCCTTTTTCCCTGTCGAGAATCACGTTGGAGCCGTGGACGGTGGCGGTGGTATTGCCCATGTGGCGGGATTCGCCGTGTTTTCCGGTGACGTACCAACCGCCCCAGCGTGATTCGATCGGGCTGGTATGATCGATGAGGGAGGTGCCGGCCTGGAGGAGGAGACCGCCGTCCTTGTCGGTGAACACCGAGCGGATCATGACGCCGGGCACGTTGTTGGTCATGCTGCCGCCGTGGCAGTTCATGCAATTCTCCGAGCGGTCGAGGCGTGGGGTGGTGCGGTCATGGCGGTCCGGGTTAAGGAAATAGAAAATGGGACCGAGGCGGGGGTCGATGCCTGTGAATTCCGCCATGCCACCGGGGACCCAACCTACGTAGCAGTCGTCGCTGAAGAACATGGCGCGCGGCGTGGAGGGACTGATGAGGTCCTTCTGGAGGCTGGTTTTGGAGAACACGAGTACCTGACTGGCTTCCGGGACGCCGAGAGCGGCGAGGATTGCGCTCATCATTTCCTTTGGTCGGGACGCATTGATGGTGATTCGGCCCGCCCGGAAGTCGTCGTCGAGTTTGGTGCAGCGGTCGTGGAGTGGGGATGAGAAGTAGTTGTGGGGTTCCTCCTCGTAATCGACGCGCTGGGCCGGGGAATTGAGGGTGAGGGCGCAGCAAGCGGCACAGAGAACGGGGGTGCGCAGATTCATCGGAAAGAGATACGGTTGAGATCGGGTTGGACTGACGCTTGGATTTTGGCGAAGGTCCCGCAGATTTTGCGGTGGCTCAGGCGGCATTGCCGAGGTGGAGGGTGGCGGCAGGATCGATCGGTTTCCGTGGGTGGCCGTGGAAGCGGAGCGCGGTGAGCGGCAGTGCAGAGGCAGGTTCTGCCGCTGGCCTGGCTGTCATCGGCGTTTCATGGGAGGGTTTGGGACCGGTTGGCGGCACCCCGGGGACTGGATTGAGCGGATTCCGTCAGCTTGCGTCGATGCGTGAATTCCATTTGCAAAGCGGGAGGCACCCGTTACGATCCGCCTCCCGCCGCTGGCCGTTTCTGGCTGGAGGCTCAGCATATTCACCTGAAACACACACGCCGCCATGGGCTCTCTCAAAAAGAGAAGGAAAACCAAGATCAACAAGCACAAGCGCAAGAAACGCATGCGGGCTAACCGCCACAAGAAGCGTCTGCGCTACAAGTCCTGAGGTGATTGCTGCGTGGTGCTGCGGCATCCGGAGATGATCAGGCGGGACGTGCTTCCGAAGATTTCCGCGGCGGGCAGGGTTTTCCTGCCCGCCTTTCTTTGTTGTCATGCCTGAATTGGCGGAAGTGGCATGGTATGCGCGGCAGTGGGATCCCGGATTGGGGCAACGCGTGGTGGCGGTGCGGGTCCGGGAAGCATCCCGCGTCTATCGTGCGGGAGGCTCGGGTGAGTTGGCGCGGTCGATTGCGGGCCGGGCCTATGAGGGGGTGGCGCTGCACGGGAAGCAGATGCTGTTTCGGTTTTCGGGAGGAGGGTGGCTTGGGGTGCATCTTGGGATGACGGGCGAACTGCAGAGTGCGGAACCGGGCGCAGATGGTGGCGGACACGGTCATCTTGTGCTGGTGATGGAGCGGGTGGCGTTGATATTCCGGGACCCGCGGATGTTCGGCAGGGTTATCTGGGAGGAAGGCGGGGACGAGCCGGGTTGGTGGCGGGAGTTGCCTCCGGGGGTGCTGACACGTGATTTCCGGGTGGCTCTGGTGGCGGAAGTGCTGCGGCGGCGTGCCGGAACTCCCCTGAAAGCTTTGCTTCTCGAACAGCAGTACTTCCCGGGAATTGGCAACTGGATGGCTGATGAGATTCTGTGGAGGCTCCGGCTGGCCCCGGCGGTGTCGGCGGGCAAGGTCGACCCGGCAGCGCTGCATCGCGAGGTGAAGGCGGTGGCGCGGGGAGCGATGCGGACAATCGGGCGGGACTGGAGTGATCCTCCGGCCGGCTGGCTGTTCCGGCACCGATGGAAGGATGGCGGCCGTTGTCCCCGCTGCGGCGGTGATCTGGTGCGGGAAACCCTGCGCGGGCGCACCGCCTGTCATTGTCCGCTTTGTCAGGCGGGCTGAAGCGCTGGCTGGGGCGGCACGAAACTTGCCTCTTGCGGGGCCGTCCGGCTGTCCTTTACCACCATACATCATGCCTGCTACTCTCTGGAACCGTTACTGTGAATCGCTGATCCGCTATGAAGACCTGGACGTGAGCCTGGATTTCAGCCGGATGAATCATGGGGAAGGGTATCTTCGCTCCATGGAGGCGGTCGCGGGGGCGGCCCTCGAGTCCATGCGGGCGCTGGAAGGCGGGGCGCTGGCGAATCCCGATGAGGGCCGCATGGTGGGGCATTACTGGCTGAGGACCCCGGAACTGGCTCCGACGGCGGAGATCCGTGCGGAGATTGAGCGTGATGCCGCGGCGGCGCGGGAGTTTGCCGCGGCGGTGCATGGGGGACAGTTGGCTCCCCAGCGTGGCGGGAAATTCCGGAGGCTTCTGGTGATTGGGATTGGCGGGTCGGCACTCGGGCCGCAGCTGGTGGCCGACTGCCTTGTGGATGGCTGGAAGGCTCCGCTGCAGACGAGCTTCTTTGATAATACCGATCCGGACGGGATGCAGCGTGTGCTGGGGGCCATCGGCGACGGGATTGCGCAGACGCTGACCGTAGTCATTTCGAAGAGCGGGGGCACTCCGGAGACCCGCAACGGTATGCTGGAGGCCAAAGCGTTCTATGAGCGGCATGGGCTTGATTTTGCGGCGCATGCCGTGGCGGTGACGGGAACGGCGGCCGGAGGCATCCGGAGCCGGCTGGAGCAGTACGCACTGGAGCACGGCTGGCTGCGGATTTTTCCGATGACCGACTGGGTGGGGGGGCGGACCTCCGTGATGAGTACCGTGGGATTGGTTCCGGCGGCGCTGCAGGGGGTGGATACGGTGCAGTTTCTCGCGGGAGCCGCCGCCATGGATGCGAAGACACGCTCATTGCCGCCCGCGCAGAATTTTTCGATGATGCTGGCGCTGATGTGGCATCATGCCACCGGGGGGCGCGGGGCGAAGGATATGGTGGTATTGCCGTACAAGGATCGGCTGATTCTGCTGAGCCGCTATCTGCAGCAGCTGGTGATGGAGTCGCTCGGCAAGGAACTGGATCTGGCCGGTCACACTGTGCACCAGGGAATTGCCGTGTATGGGAACAAGGGATCGACCGATCAGCATGCTTACGTGCAGCAGCTGAGGGACGGAGTGAACAACTTTTTCGCGGTCTTTCTCGAGGTCCGGGAGGGTGGTGGTCATGCGGATCCGGTTGAAGTCGAGCCCGGTGTGACGAGTGCTGATTACCTCCAGGGATTTCTGCGGGGGACACGGCGGGCCCTGCACGACAACGGGCGGGAGAGTCTGACGATCAGCATTGCGCGGGTGGATGCCTTCAGTCTGGGGATGATCATTGCGGCGTTTGAGCGGGCGGTGGGCTTTTATGCACAGCTGGTCGGGATCAATGCCTACCACCAGCCCGGGGTGGAGGCAGGCAAGAAGGCGGCGTCGGAGTTCCTCGAGCGGCTGAAGGCCGTGCGCGGTGTGCTGGGCAGCAGGGCGGTGACGGCCGGGGAGGTGGCACGGGAAGCCGGCGTGGATCCGGAGGATGCGTATCACGCGCTCATGCACCTTGCGGCCAATGCCGGCGGCGTGGCCCGGGAGGCCGGCGGGAATCCGGCTGCTGACCGGTTCCGGGTGATTCAGGACTGAACCGGGGCAGCGTATTCCGTGCGGTTGAAGTCGACGTATTCCTGAGAGAGGTCGCTGGTATACACCGTGTAGGTGGCTTCGCCAAGATTGAGGTCGATGGTGACGCGGAACTCCGGTTTGGCGACAGCCTTGCGGAGGACATCGATGGGGGTGCCCGCGGCGATGCCGTTGCGGGTGGCAATGTGGCCATCGAAGAAGATCTCGATGAGTTCCTCCTGGATGCGGGCGCGGCTGTAGCCGATGGCGTGCATGACCCGGCCCCAGTTGGGATCGCCGCCATTCCATGAGCACTTGACGAGCAGGGAATTGGCAACCGTTTCAGCGACCTTGCGGGCGTCCATGTGGGTGGCGGCTCCCTTGACATGGATTTCGACGAATTTGGTGACACGTTCGCCGTCTGCCACGATCATGCGGGCGAGTTGCAGCATGAGCCATTCGAGGGCGGCCCGGAAGGTTTCGTAGTGCTGGCCGGTGGTGCTGATGCGGCGGTTGCCGGCGCGGCCGCTGGCCATGACGATGACCGTGTCGTTGGTGCTGGTGTCGCCGTCGATGGTGATGCGGTTGAAGCTGTTCTGGACGCAGTCGCTCACGCAGGTTTTGAGGAGGGACTGGGAGATGGCGCAGTCGGTGGTGATGAAGCAGAGCATGGTACCCATGCTGGGGCTGATCATGCCGGCGCCCTTGGCGATGCCACCGATGCGGATGGTATGCTGTCCTAGCGTGACTTCGATGGCGATGGATTTCGGCCGGGTGTCGCTCGTCATGATGGCCTCGGCGGCGGCGGCCGGGTTGGTTCTGCTGAGTCCGCGGATGAGTTCGGGGATTCCCGGGGTGAGGCGGTCCATGGGCATGGGGACGCCGATGATGCCTGTGGAGGCGACGAGGACCTGGGACGGGCGGAGGCCGAGTTCGCGGGCGGTCAGAACGGCCATGGCTTTGGCGTCCTTCATGCCGACAGGTCCGGTGCAGGCGTTGGCGTTGCCGCTGTTGACGATGACAGCGCGGACATCAGCGGCGCGGAGGTGAGCCTGGCAGAGTCGGACCGGTGCGGCTTTCACCTTGTTGGTGGTGAAGGCGGCTGCGGTGCTGCAGGGGACGTCTGCGTGGATGAGAGCGAGGTCGAGCCGCAGTTTGGCTGGATTCTTGATGCCGCAGGCGACGGCGTGGGCGCGGAATCCTTCGGCGGCGCAGATGCCGCCATCGATAACGCGGTAGGGACTGGTTCTCGACTGCATGGAAGGGATGCGTTTAGAGGGATGCTAGAGGGAATGCAAGCCTGCCGCCTCCGGAAATTGCTTAACTAGATTGAAGCATTGGACTGCCTGCGAGGCGGCTCCTTTCCAGAGATTGTCCTCGGCACTCATGAGGATGAGGCGACCGGTTCTGGTGTCATGGGCCCAGCCGATGTCGATGAAGTTGGTGCGGACGACATCCTTGGTATCGGGGCAGGAATTGGGGCCGCGGAGTCGGACGAAGGGGGCGTTCCGGTAGGCCTCGTGGAAGGCTGCGGAGACGGAGGCCGCAGTGGTGCCTTCGGCTGGGGCGCAGTAGATGGTGGTGCAGATGCCTGCGGTGACCGGGATGAGGTGCGGGGTGAAGGTGATGCGCACGGTGGCACCGGCGGCCCTCGAGAGTTCCTGTTCGACTTCGCTGAGGTGGCGGTGTCTGGGGACGCTGTAGGCGCGGACGCTTTCGTTGCACTCGCAGAAGAGAAGCGGAAGGGATTCCTTGCGGCCGGCTCCGGAGACTCCGCTCATGCTGAAGACGCAGATGCTCTGGGGTTGAATGAGCCCGCGCTGCAGGAGGGGCAGGAGGGGCAGCAGCATGCTGGTGGGATAGCAGCCGGGAGCGGCGATCAGCCGGGCCGATCGGATGGCGTCCGCGTTGATTTCCGGGAGACCGTAGACTGCTTCTGCGAGCAGGTGCGGCGCGGGGTGGGGGTGGTCGTAGAATTCCTCGTAGGTGGCGGCGTCATCGAGGCGGAAATCGGCGCTGAGGTCGATGACGCGGAGACCGCGGTCGAGGAGGGCGGGTGCGTATTCATGAGCCACGCCGTGAGGCAGGGCGAGGAAGGCGGTATCGGCTCCGGTGGCGGCGATGGCGTCGGGTTCCGGGGCGATGAACGGGAGACTGGCGGAGGGGCCGGTCTGAGCGAAGCGCGGGAAGATTTCCGAGAGTGGGCGTCCGGCGTACTGGCGGGAAGTGAGGCAGACGAGTTCGGCGAGGGGGTGGCGGAGGAGGATGCGGAGGAGTTCGATGCCGGAATACCCGCTGGCTCCGAGGACGGCGACTTTGGCTGGTGACATGAGAGGAATGGATGGGTTGGCGCGGCAGTGCAGCAGGCGGGTGGATGGGAGGCAATCAGGAATTGCGGGGGGTGGTCGTCCCGCTGCGTTTCTGTTCCGCCTCGCGGGCTTCCTTCTCGCGCGGGTTGCGGCGGAACGGGAGCGGCAGGTGCCTGGCATGCCAGTGGGGGTCGCTGAGGGTGCCGTCGGCCTTGTATTCAAAGAGTTTGCTCACGGGGAGGAGGATGAGGCCGGGTGCGCCGCGGAGGTTGACGCGGGCATTGAAGTCGACATGGGAGTTCACGAGGTCGGCGGTCCCGTCGACGGTGAGGCGGAAGGTGCGCGTGGCGGCTTCGAAGTCCGGGGTGGAGACACGGCCCCGGGAGACGCGGAACGAGGCCGTGGCCTTGCGGGCGACGCTGTAGGCGATATTTTCGCCGGGGAGGAGGGCATTGATGATGGTCGAGAGGGGGCCGAGGAGAGGGAGCGCGAAGATATTCCCGTCCTCGAGGGTGGCGTTGCCTGTGCCTTCGATGGAGTCGCCCGTGGAACCTGTCATCTGGTAGGACATGCGCCCGGTGAGGTTGCCGCCGGTCTGGTCGGGGGTGCTGGTGAACATGCCGCGGACGCGGGGGTAGCTGACGCGCTCGATGGAGACAGACCCTGCGTGGCTGGGTTGGGACATCTCCGGGAAATCGAGGGAGGCGGAAGCATTTCCCGAGAAGAGGCCGGCGGTGGCCGAAAGGCGGAGGCGGGGGCCTTCGGCGTTGAGGGTGCAGTCGATGCCCGAGAAAGGAAAATCCCGGCCGCCGAGAGTGACGAAGGTGGTGGTTTCCGGAGCGAGGGTACGGACGGTGAAGGTGTTCGCGGCGGCATTGCCGGGGATGGTGCTGAAGGATCCGGCGATGCGGGTGGGCATGGGGTCCGGGAAGCGGATCAAGCTCAGGATTCTGGTGTCGGGGAGGGTGCGGCCGGCGAGGTCGAGGGAGAGGGCAGTGCCCTTCATGCGCAGCCATCCACTAGCGGCATTGAAGGACCAGCGTTCCCGGCCGATGGGGACCGAGAGGGAGTCGGGCGACTGGACTCTGACCGTGAAGTCGTGCCGGTCCGGTCCGGACATGTCGAAGGAGCCTTCCGTTTCCGTGCGTGGAGGAGAGGAAAAAACGTACTTGCCGACGGCCGGGACCGCCTTGGGAGCGAACATGGAGACCGCTTCGACGGGCATGACCGTGCAGGTGGCGTTGCGGAGCAGGCAGAGTTTTTCGCCGAGGCGGAGTTCCGTCTGCCCGATGGAGATATCGCCTTTGGCGAGGCGGAAAACGGCATTGCTGGCGCTGACGACGGGGTTGGTTCCGGTGCGTGCGGAGATTTCCGCCACGGTAAGAAGACTCACGGGGACGCCGCGGAGGCGGAAATCCCGGACGCTGCCATGGCCTTTGAGAAGCCACGTGGCCGGGGAGGCAGTTGATTCGCTGCTGGCGGATGCGGAGAGCGTGAGTTGGGCGGAGCGACCGAATTCGCAGAGGGCGAGTTGTTTCTGGATGGCTGGCGTATTGAGGAATGGGAGAAGGATGCGGATTGGCAGCCGGCATTCAGCCATGGCGCGGGCGGAACCTTCCTTGAGGAGGATCTGTCCGGAGAGTTGACCCGATTCGTGTTCGACTCTCACGTTGCGGAGGTAGGCGAAGCCGCCGCTGCGCGCCGCGAAGTCGGCGTGGACGGCCGAGTAATTCTCCCCTTTTACCGAGCAGCTGCCGCTGGTGAACTGACCGGTGACGTCGAGCGGGAGGTCGGGCCATGAGAATTTCCGGGTGGGGTCCCAGCGGCCGGAGACTTCGAATTTCGGGGGGTCGTGGAAGACCACCTGGTCCGGGAGGGCGATGTCCGGTGCGATGCCTTTGGCGAGGGCGACGAGGTCGACGCTGCTGTCGATGGCGAAGGGTACCGGGCTGCTGGATCCAGGTTTCCATGAGGCGGTGGCGCTGAGAGATCCGTAACGGTCGCGGAGGTGGAGTCTGCGGAGGTTGAATTCGCCGTCGCGGAAGGACGATTCTGCGTCCATTTCGAGGGCGCTGAAGTTCCCGCAGGTGAAGGGACCGGAGCGGAGGGTGGCTTCGATGCGGAGGTTTTCCGGTTCGCTGAGGGGGCCGTGGATTTCGATTTCTGCCTCGGCCTTGGGGTGGTCTGACGGGGAGCCGGCGGGTGGCTGAAAACGGTCGAGGACCCTGAGGATTTGGCTGACTGCGAGTCTGCGTTCATGAATGAGGCGGGCCTGATCCTCCTTCCAGCGTTTTTCCGCTTCGCTGCCCGGTTCCGGCCGGGTGCTGGGTTCGGGCTGTTCCACGTCGCCGCGGGCGGTGAAGCGGATACCGCTGATGATTCCGTCGGCGCGGGGGATTTCGATCTGGCGGCCGTGGACGATGAGCCGGGCGTTGAAGTTGCGGATGGTGAGCCATTCGCCATCCGGTTGGTCCGGGGTTACGGGGAGGGAGACATTGGCGTCGTCGAGGGTGAGCGAGCGGAGAAAGTCGCGTCGGTCGACGAGCCGGGCGACATCGACATCGAGGCTGATGCGGTTGATGTCGACGAGGCGCTGGGAGGGATTGAGGAGGTCGAAGAGTCGGACGTTGCGGGCGGTGAGACCGTCGACGGGGTCGAGGGTGAGGCGGCCGATTTCGGCGCGGAGGCCGAGGGGTTCCAGTTCTCGTTCGATGAGCGTGCGCCAGCGTCGGTTGAAGCCGACATCGTAGGCATAGAGGGCAAAGGCTGCGAGGCCGCCGATGAGGAGGAGGGAGAGGTAGAGGCCGAGTCGGCCGCGTCGGATGCGCGGGCGCATGCGGTGGTCAGTGGCGCAGGGGCAGGGGCCTGCCAAGAGCGGAAGCGCGCGTGGCGGGCGCGGTTTGCAAAGAATGGCCGGCTGGCAGCGTAGGGGAGGGGGATGGCAATGAACGGCAAACGGTTTTCAGGAATTGTGCTGGCGGTGCTGGCTGCGGTATTTCCGGTGCGGGAGGCCTTGGCGGACGAGCGCGTGGCTTTTTTCGAGTCGAAGGTCCGTCCGGTGCTGGCGGAGCATTGTTTCCGCTGTCATGGTGCGGAGAAGCAGAACAACGGGCTGCGGCTGGACCGGCGGGAGGGATGGTTGCGGGGGAGTGACTACGGCCCGGTGGTGAATCCCGGGGATGTGGGATCGAGCCGCGTGCTGAAGGCGCTGCGGCATGAGACAGGGGTGGAAGCGATGCCGCGGGAGGGAGTGAAACTGCCGGATGAAGCGGTGGCGGCGATCGAGCAGTGGCTGCGCGATGGGATGCCGTGGCCGGAAGGCGGGAGCGAGGTTGCGAAGGAGGAAGCGTGGCGGCGCCACTGGGCATTTCAGAAGGTGAAGATGCCGGAGGTGCCGCGCGCGGAGGAATTGCCTGAGGAACTTGCCGGGTGGCGCGCCCATCCGCTTGATCGGCTGGTGGCGAAGCGTCTGCTTGCCGAAGGCCTGCGTCCCTCGGACCGGGCGGTGCGGCCGGTGCTGCTGAAGCGGGCGGCGATGCTGCTGCAGGGGGTGCCGCCGTCGTGGCGGGAGGTACAGGAATTCGTGACCGACGGTGCTGCCGACGCCTGGGAGCGCCGGGTCGACGCCATGCTGGCCTCGCCGCGGTTCGGCGAGCGCTGGGCGCGTCACTGGATGGACATTGCGAGATATGCGGACACGAAGGGTTATGTCTTTCAGGAGGAGCGGAGGTATGCGTATGCGTACACGTACCGCGACTGGCTGATCCGGGCCTTCAACGCCGACATGCCGTATGACCGGTTCCTTGAGCTGCAGATTGCGGCGGACCGGGTGACACCGGCGGAGCGGCCTGCGGATCTGGCGGCGATGGGATTTCTGACGCTCGGGCGGCGCTTTCTGAACAACCAGCACGACATCATTGACGACCGGCTGGACGTGGTTTTCCGCGGCACACAGGCGATCACGGTGGGGTGCGCGCGGTGTCACGATCACAAGTTCGATCCTGTGCCGACCAGCGATTACTATGCGTTGTACGGAGTATTTGCGAACAGTGAAGAGCCTGCGGAGAAGCCAGAAATCGGGGAAGCGGAGCGCACGCCCGAGCTGGAGGCCTTTGAGAAGGGCGTGGCTGAGCGGCAGGCACGCGAGCAGAAGTACCGGGAGGAGCGGCTCGGCGAGATTTTCCAGCCGGCCTTCGCGGCGAGGTATGCGCGGGCGGTCGAAGAAGCCGGGGAACGCGACGGGCCGGAACTGCGCGAGTTTGCGCGGGGGCGTGATCTCAATCCCGTGGTGCTGGCGCGCTGGCGGCAGTGGGTGCGGGACGGCGGGATGGGAGAACCGGCGGCGGCGGAACCACTGCGGT
>JBIICE010000087.1:0-16082 GCA_044239025.1 Verrucomicrobiales bacterium | reverse complement strand
TGGACCTTTTTTCGCCTGCCCCGCCACCCGCCCCGAAACCGCTCACGGTTTCCCAGATCACCCGCCGGGTCCGCGATACCATCGAAGGCGGCTTCCGCAGCGTCTGGGTCGAAGGGGAAATCAGCAATTTCCGCCGCCAGTCCAGTGGTCATTGCTACTTCACGCTCAAGGACAGCGGGGCCCAGCTGGCCTGCGTCCTCTTCAAGGGGAATGCGCAGCTCGTCCGCACGCCGCTGAGCGATGGCATGGCCGTGCTCCTCCAGGGCGACCTCACGGTCTACGAAGCCCGAGGCCAGTACCAGATGGTCGTGAAACGCATGCAGGCCGCCGGCGCGGGTTCGCTCCAGCTTCAGTTTGAAGCGCTCAAGCGCAGACTGGCGGCGGAAGGTCTCTTCGATGCCGACCGCAAACAGCCGATCCTCCGCATGCCTTCGGTCGTCGCCATCGTCACTTCCCCCACGGGCGCGGCCCTTCAGGACATGATCCATGTCCTCACCAGACGCGCCCCATGGCTGCATATCCTCATCGCACCCGTCCGCGTCCAGGGCATCGGAGCCGCCGAGGAAATCGCCGCCGCCCTCGCCATGCTCGCCAGCGAATCAGGCCGCAGCCTCCCAGCCATCGATACCATCGTCACCGCCCGCGGCGGCGGAAGCATCGAAGACCTCTGGGCCTTCAATGAGGAAATCGTCGCCCGCGC
Source organism: Verrucomicrobiales bacterium (assembly GCA_044239025.1). GTDB lineage: Bacteria > Verrucomicrobiota > Verrucomicrobiia > Verrucomicrobiales > V1-33 > V1-33. The sequence goes on along the minus strand of JBIICE010000087.1, from coordinate 15,382 downwards.
CATGCACGCCTGCCCCATCCCCGTCATCAATGCTGTCGGACACGAAATCGATTTCACCATCGCGGACTTCGCCGCCGATCTGCGCGCCCCAACTCCCAGCGCGGCTGCCGAACTGCTCACCAGAGACCGCTCCGAGCTGCTCGACGAGATTTCCTCGTCCCGCGCCCGGATGGACCGCCGCCTCCAGGCCATCCTCGCCAATCTCCGCAGGGTCCTCGAGCTGAGCAGCCGCGGCGCCCTCCGCCGCGATCCCGAACGCATCCTCCTTCCCTGGCGGCAGAACCTCGACAGTACCGCGGAAGCGCTCGCCCAGGCCGTAACCAGCCGCACCGCAACCGAAACCGCCAATCTCCGCGAGATGACCCACCGCATCGGCCAGCGCCGCCCCGACCGCATCCTCGCCGAACGCCGCGCCACCCTCGCCATCACCGCAGAACGACTCCACAGCCGCTCCCTCCGCCAGACCGAACGCCGCAGCCACGATCTCAGCCGGCAGGCCGCCCTCCTCCGGACCCTCGGCCCGGAAAGCACTCTCGCCCGCGGATTCACCTGCACCACCAACGCCCACGGAAAAGTCGTCCGCCATCCATCCGAACTCTCCCCGGGCGATGCCTTTCAGACCCGCTTCCTTCACGGCAGCATCGACGGCCTCGTCACCGGCGTCACTCCAGCCACCATATCCCCAGACAATCAGGCGAAGTCATAGACTACTGCTTTTGTGCACAGCGGCCGGAATACCTTTTCAATGAATTCCACATGCAGCGGGTGCACCTGATACGCCGCTTCCGTTGAACGGTCGGGAAAGACGAGGTTCAACCCCACCGCGTAACCCGTATCCACCACTGGGCGGTCGCTGTATTGCATGCGGCCACAGTGAAAATGCAGCCACCCTGGAATCGGCCGCAGGTACTTTTCCATCCCAGCCAGCAATTCGTCGGCGGCTTGAGGATGATTTGGATCGGTCCAGAAGATAACACAGTGGCTGAACATATTCGGGGAATTCCGTTGTTTACGGCAATCACCTTGCCACGCTTCAGGATGGCTTGGCAAGCACGGATTGCAGCGCGCGCGCCAACAGAACTCACTACCTGCGGACTTTGGTATTTAATATAACAAACGTATATACAAATATACGCTAGACAAAATAGCACGCTGACATTATTCCTACGATGCGCGTGCCGTTAATCAAAGGTTCAGTCCAGTGAAGCGGTGCCGTTTTATTGCCTTCACGCGGCAGTTATACCTGAACTGCGGCACAACTACAACAACGCAACCGCTCTGTCCATGACAATCTCACCAGAACAATGGCCTAGCTACCGCAAGGTCCTCCACCTCGTCGTCACCCTCCTCCGCGCGGTCCAGCAGGGCGGGGCGGAACCGGAGGTGAAAGAGGCCGCAGGCGTTCTCAAACAGGAGTTCGAACAGCGGCTCCGCGTGGCCCGCTACCGTCGCAGCAGCCCGCCGGGCTGAAGCCCCCCCGGGCGAATTTGGTTGGCCGCTGATGCGGAGTGGCGGCGTCCTCGCCCCTGCGGCAGGATGCCGCCATGCCACTGCGGATCACTGAACGACGCCATCAGCTGCCCGGCGCTCTCCTCGCAGGAACCTTCGCGCTGCTGACGGGTCCAATGGCCTCTGCTGCGGAACGGAAGCTCACACCCGAAGACCGTTCCTGGTGGGCCTTCCAGCCGGTCGCTTCCCCTGCGATCCCGGCCACGTCCCAGCAGAACCCCATCGATGCCTTCCTCGCAGCTGGACTGCAGTCCGCAGGACTCGACTTCGCTCCGGAGGCCCCCCGGGCTGTGCTGATCCGGCGCCTCTGGCTCGACCTTCTCGGCCTTCCCCCTCCACCCGAGGAAATCGACCGCTTCTGCAGTGATCCGGATCCCGACGCCCTCGGCAAGGCCGCCGACCGACTGCTCGGCAGTCCCCATTACGGTGAACGCTGGGCGCGTCACTGGCTCGACCTCGTGCGCTACGCGGAAAGCGATGGCTACAAGGCCGACGATTACCGCCCGGAAGCGTGGCGGTACCGAGACTACGTGATCGCTTCGTTCAATGCCGACAAGCCATGGGACCGCTTCATCACGGAACAACTGGCCGGAGACGAAATGTTTCCCGGTGACCCGGAGGCGCTCGTGGCCACCGGCTACCTCCGCGCCGGAATCTACGAATACAACAACCGCGACGCTGTCGGCCAGTGGGACGCCATGCTCAACGACATCACCGACACCACCAGCGATGTCTTTCTCGGGCTCGGCCTCCAGTGCGCCCGCTGCCACGACCATAAGTTCGACCCCCTGCTCCAGACCGACTACTTCAGGCTCAAGGCATTCTTCGCTGGAATGGAAATGCCGGAATCGGTCCCGGCCGCCACGCCGGCGGAGGTGACCGCATGGAAGCAGCAGGAATCGGCGTGGGAACAGGCCACCGCCAGCCTCCGCAGCCAGATTGACGCCCTTGAGGCCCCATGGCGCGAAAAAGCCCGCGACGAAGCGATTTCCAAATTCCCTCCGGAAACGAGGGCGATTCTCTGCCGCGACCCCGCGACGTGGACGCCGGCGGAACGTCCGGTTGGCTCCCTCGCATGGCGTCAGGTCACGTACGAATGGGCCCGCCTCGATGGGAAAATCAAAGGAGCCGACAAGGAAAAGCTCGCGTTCCTGCGCAGCGAACTGGCCACCTTCGCTCACCTCCGCCCCGCCCCGCTGCCCGAGGCCCTCGCCGTGCGCAACTTCAGCCCGGACGCCCCGGAGACTTTCATCCCGGGCCGGGAACGCAGCGGCCCCGTCTCCCCCGGCTTCCCTGCTGTCCTCGGAACGCCGGACCCCGGTCCCGCCGGAGCGCATGCCCCCGCGGGCCGACGCACCGCCCTCGCCCGCTGGATTGCCTCCCCGCAGAACGCGCTGACCGCCCGCGTCCTCGTCAATCGCATGTGGCAGCAGCACTTCGGCCAGGGCCTCAGCACCACCGCCAGCGACTTCGGCCGACTCGGCGACCCCCCATCCCATCCGGAACTGCTCGACTGGCTCGCCGCCGATTTCATGAGGCATGGCTGGAAACTCAAGCGGCTCCACCGCCTCATGGTCACCAGCCGGGCGTGGCGTCAGTCCAGTCACTCGCCACATGCGGAACGGGCCACCGTCACCGATCCCGGCAACCGCCTCCTCTGGCGCTGGACCACCCGCCGATTGGATAGTGAACAGATCCGCGACGCCATCCATGCCGCCAGCGGCGAGCTTGAACTGACCCCGGCCGGGGGCCCGGGAAGCGACTTCACGAAACCCCGCCGCGCGGTTTACGTGAAACTGCTCCGGAATGTGCGTGAACCTGTCGCGGAAGTCTTCGACGCGCCGCAGCAGTTTACGAGCACGCCCCAGCGGGACACCACGACCACGGCCATCCAGAGTCTCTTCATGGCCAATGGAGCGTTTCTGCGGGAACGCGCGGCAGCGATGGCCGGCATGCTGCTCTCCCGGCATGGCGATGACCTCAGGGGCCTCGCCGACGAAGCATGGCAACGCACCAGCGGCCGACCCCCCGACGCCGATGCACTCGAGGAATCCCTTGCGTTCCTCTCGGCCTCCTCCGCCATCGCCACCACCGCCCGCGCCACGGAGGAAGCCTACCCCACCGAACCGATGCCCCAGCGCGACGGGCGCGCGGTCGTGATCACCCCGGAAAACCCGGCGGCCGGCCTCCCCATCACCTCCCGCCATGCCGACCTCTCCGGAAGCGACTTCACCATCGAAGGTGTCGTCCTGCTGCGTTCGATTTCGTCCGAAGGGGATGTACGCACCATCGCGGGCTCATGGGATACCCGCGGAAGCGATGACGGATGGACGCTCGGCGTCACCGGACAGAAGTCCCTCCGTAAACCCCGGATGCCGGTCCTCCAGCTGCGCGGGCGACGCGCCGATGGTGCCACGGGCACGGAAACCATCTTCAGCGACCTCCCGCTGCAGCTCGACCGCAGCTACTACGTGGCCGCCGCTGTCCACTTCGGCCCCTCGGGCGAAGGTTCCGTCACTTTCTCCGTCAAGGACCTCGCCAACGACGACGAACCCCTCCAGTCCTCACTCAGTTCTCACCAGCTCGATGGCCCGCTGCGTCAGCTTCCTCCGCTCGTCCTCGGAAACGACGCCACCATGGAACGACCGTGGGACGGCCTGATCGATGAAATCCGGCTGCACCGCGCCCTCCTGTCCGAGGACCAGTCGATGCTGCGCCTCCCCGCGCCCCGCTCCGCGACGGCTGCCGCCTGCTGGCAGTTTGAACCCGCCACCGGTCTGCGCCGCGACCTCGTGAGTGGAGAGGATTCCATCGCCCCGCCCCCGGATCGTCCCGCGGAAGCCCGCGCGGCTGCCGTCACCGATTTCTGTCACGCCCTGCTCAGTTCTTCGGCCTTCCTCTACATGGAATGATCCGGGATCAGGCCCGCGCGGCCACCGCTTTCGACAGCACGTCCATCATGCGGTCCGCAAACGCTTCGCTCGTGAAGGGCTGGAAAGCGTCGGAGTCCATGAAGCGGCGACCCGCTTCACGCATCCGCAGCCACTCGGCCTCCGGACATGCCTGCAGATACCGAAGCAGCTCCTCCTCATTACGGAAATCATCCGCCCGCACCATCGCTTCGCGCGGCACAAAGTCATGGATCCCCGCATCCCCCCGGTAAACGGGAACCGCCCCCGCCGCCAGGGAATCGAAGATCTTCTCGGAAATGTACCCCCGCGAACCTTCGAAATTCTCGTAGGCAATGCTGAAACGGTACTGACCCATGATGGAAAACTTGCTGTGCTGGACTACACCTCCGGCCCGGCACCGATAAGGTGCGTTGGGGTACAGAGGGAACCAGGAAATGGGCTCTCCGTTCCAGTTCGGACCGTAGACCGTCAGCGCCCCGAGACCCAGCCTGTCTTCAGTCCGCGCGAGGCGTCTTCGCTCCGAATACAGTTCGCCCCTCGCAGGGCGCAGCAGCCCGGTCAGACCCAGCTTCCAGCCCCCCAGCCACCGCCCAATCACGGGAAGGCCCTCGGGTCCCAGCTGCCGGGGCGCAAAATAACCTTCAAGGCGGTTTGAGTTGATCATGCAGCACACCTTCCGGCCGCCGTACGGAATCGCCGACTCCACAGGCACGGGTTCATGAGGGAGTCGATACTGGAAATACCGCCGCTCATCGCACAGGCTTCCGTCGTACGTCAGCACCACGTCGAAATCACGGTGATTGCGTGCGTGGAAGAAATGAGGGCCGAGCACGGGACTTTCAAGGATCTGCAGCACCATGAGAGCACCGGGAGCTGCACGCCTTGCAGCGAGAACATCACGGCGATGGGCCGGCAGATCAAGAAACCAGATCACATCCGCCGAATCGAGAGGATGAACATCCCATGTGTCCAGAGAGTATCCTGCCTCAAGGGCCTGCGCCCGCCACCTGCGCAGGCCAGCACTGTAGAGCGCCTGGAATGAAGTCCCCTCCGAGAACAGACGGTTCTGCAGCCGATCGAAACTCCATTGCGAAGGACGTATCAGAATCCTCTTCATTGTGCTTAGTCAGGAATTTCCCGGATCCGGAAGACAGCGGCGTCTGCAGCGGTGCCGGGAAGATTTCTAGGTGACCGTCATCCCGCTGAATGTCAAGGAGACCCACCGAGGCGAAGGGAATCCGCCGCGCCCACCGCTTCCGCGCGACCGGCACGCCGCCGGGCATCAGCCGCCGGAGAAAAGATCACCCCCCAGCAGGGAAGCGGATACCGCACTGCGCAGCCCGTGGAAATCCGCGGGTGTCAGCCTGCGCCCTCCCACCGGGATGGTCTCCGCCTCGGCGATGGCCTCCCTCAGCCGACCCGCCGTCCGCACCGCGCACGCCCGTACGAGGGCCAGCCGCGTGTCATTTCCGAAGACACTGAGCAGCAGAAACCGCGTATCCACCGGACTGAGATGAAAGTGGCGGTGGACTCCCTGATGCGAAAGTCCTTCAAAGGACGGCTCGCCCAGCCGCCGCGCTGTCTCCCGGACCGCATGATAGGCCCCCGCTGCGAGGGCGGCGGTTTCTCCCTGATCCTGCAGCGTGGCATCGCCCGCCTGTGCCAGCACCAGCCCGCTCTCTTCGATCACTGCCGCATAAACGCAGTCGCTGTCGGCGCAGTGCGCCCGCAGCACCCGCTGCAGCAGCGCTTCCCCCTGCACCCCGAAAGTCAGCGGAAGCCCCGCGCGGTGGCAAAGTGACGGATTCAGCGGGTCCATGAGGAAGGGTGCTCAGGAAACAGCAAGCCCCGAGGCTTGCGACTGAAAATTACGGAGCACCAGCCGCGCTATCGCATTGAGGGTCTGGAACACACCCGTTCCCTGCACCGCACAGGCTTCAATGACCGGCCGGCCTCCCTCTGGATTCCCCAGCAGGTGGTTCAGTTGCCCCGCCGGCACGGCGTCGGCAGCGTCCCGCTTGTTGTACTGCAGCACCATGGGAAGCTGCCGAACGGACACCTCCCCAGCCGACCGCATCGCCAGCAGGGCACGCCACGCTTCCGCGTTCGCCGCCTGCCGCTGCGCCCCGCTGTCAGCCACAAACACCAGGCCATCGGCTCCCCTCATCACAATCTGCCGTGTGGCATCGTACTGTACCTGCCCCGGGACCGTGTAGAGCTGAAAACGCGTCCGGAACCCGGCCACCGCCGGCGTATCCACCGCGAGATAGTCAAAAAACAGGGTCCGGTCCTGCGACGTGGCCAGCGATATCAGTTCCCCCCGGGACCTCCGGTCCATGCGCCCGTGAATCCATGCCAGGTTGGTCGTCTTCCCGCTCCACGGACACCCGCAGTACACCACCTTGAAGGTGATCTCCCGCGTCTGATGAAACAACAGCGCCATGGCATCGGATGAATTCAGCCGCCGGCCAGCAGCCTCCGGACCAATGCCCTGCAGTGCGCCACCGTCTCCGCCGGCAGTTCGGCCGCTGCATGCACCACGGCAAGAAACAGCCCGCCCTCGATGAAAACCGTGCGCACTTCCCCGCCGCACCGCATCGTAATCAAGCCGGGAACGGGCAGCGTCAGTCCTGCCGCCGCCCTCCGCAGCGACGCTTCCACTTCCGGCAACCCGGTCAGCAGCCCGCCGCAGACCGCAGGATCCCCACCCGCCCCGGAACCAAGGCCTGCCACCGACAGCGCGCAGGCCCGCACGCCGGGCAGCGTGCCCAGCACGGCTGCCACCTCCAGCGGCCCGGCCACCTCTGCCACCGGATTGGTCCGCATCCCGGGAATATGACCCCCGCCACCGGATTCCGGTCCCCGCGCCTTCGCCCCCGGCGGAACCTGCAGCACCGCTGCCGCCATCGGTTCCCCGAGCTCCGGGAACCGCGACCACAGTCCACCCTCCCGCACCGGCTGCTCCATGGCCACGGATGGATCTCCCGTCAGCACCACCTCCCGAACATCATGCACCGCCACTTCCTCCCGGAACAGAAACGGCGCGCATTCCCACAACTCACGCATCCGCATCCGGCCACTCGCTGCCGCAGTCATCGGCAGCAGGACCAGCGTGTCCCCGGCGGCGTCCAGCAGCGACGCTTCCCGCACCGGGATCAGCCGCCGCAATTCCGCTGCCGTCGCTGTCCCCCGCGGAGCCAGTGACAGCGATGCCGCTTCGGACTGCCGCTCCCCGGAGGAGCGCGCCCCCCCGGCCATCGGCTGAACTTCCCGCGCTGTCTCCCGGCGGAAGAAATGTTGCAGTTGAAATGCCATGACCAGATTCATCACCGCAGCCCATGGTCAACCCCGGCACCTCCATGCCGAAGCCCTGCAAGGCAAAGGCCCCCACGGCTGCGCAGACGAATCTCATTAGAGAAGCCCCCTCGCATATTGTCAACCTCAATGAGATTTCCGGCTTTGTTCGGCAATCTGCCGTGATCTCCCTCCGGGATTCTTGAACAGTCCGGTCCCCGGCGTGGTCGGAAGAAAGCGGTGCGTCCGACGCATTCCCGCGAAAATCATCTTGCAACCGCCATGCGGGGAAGACGACATCCGGGAGTGCTTCCAGTAGCTCCACCGTTCCCATTCCCATGAACCGCCACACCCTTTCCGCTCTCGCTGTCGCCTGCCTGCTCCCAGGCTGTACAGCGATCGACCTCCTGCTCGACCCTCAGCCGAAATTCAAGGCGGCCGACGCCATGGCCGTGGTGCCCAATGACTTCCTCTTTACGCGCTACCCTCCCCTCAACCGCTGGCTCGATACCCCCATGCGGACTCTCATCCTCGATACCCCGCTGAAGGCCTGCTTCGATCACGAAGCCCTCCGCGGCATCCGCTACCAGTGGATCATCGAACCAAAGGAAAACCCCATCATCAATATCGACCGCGTTGCCATCACCCGACGCCAACTCCTCTGGTGCCTCGCCCAGGACCACCTGATCCAGATGACTCCGAAATTCGGACCCAGCGGAGAACTCGAATACCTTGAACTCCGATCGCGCGACTTCGCCCTCCAGGAACCAGGCCGTTTCGGCTTCGGCGAAGCCGACCGACGCCGAAACACGCCGACGACTTCCAGCACACCATGAAATCCCCCGCGGTCGTCAACTTCGCCCCGGAACCCGGATCCGTAGAGATCCGCGAACTGGAGGTGCCCGAAATCGGACCCGGAGACGTCCTCCTCGAGGTGGCCGCCGTCGGTGTGTGCGGAAGTGACCTCCACCAGTGGACTTCCCAGCACTCCTGGCCTGTCAATTACCCCGTCGTCCTCGGCCACGAGTTCGGTGGCATCATCGCCCGCTCCGGCAGCGATGCAGGCCACTGGAAGGAAGGCGACCGCGTCGTCTCGGAAACCGCGGCCATCATCAGCCCGGACAATCCCATGACCCGCCGGGGTCTCTACAACCTCGACCCCACCCGCAAAGGCTTCGGCTACGGAGTCAACGGGGCCATGACCCGCTACGTCAGGGTCCCTGCCCGCATCCTCCATCATGTGCCGGAGAATCTGCCGTTCGAACAGGCCTGCCTCACCGAACCCTGCTGCGTCGCTTACAACGCTGTCGTCCGCAATGCCCGCATCGAACCCGGTGACCGTGTCCTCGTGCTCGGCCCCGGCACCATCGGCATCCTCTGCGCCGCGATGGCCCGCCTCTGCGGTGCCGAAGTCGCCGTTGTCGGTCTGCCCCAGGACGCCGGACGTCTCGCCATCGCCCGGCAGTACGGCTGCCACACCATCACCAGCGACCCCAGCACGTGGGCCATGGAACGGGACGGACTCGGCTGCGACGGCATCATCGACGCCGCCGGTGCCAGCATCACTCTCAAAACCGCCCTCGACCTCGTACGACCCGCCGGATGGATCAGCAAGGTCGGCTGGGGCCGCGACCCCCTCGGTTTCAGCCTCGATCCCCTCGTTCAGAAAAACATCACCCTCCAGGGCAGCTTCAGCCACAATTGGCCCATCTGGGAACGCGTCCTCGCCCTTCTTGGCTCGGGTCAACTCGACGTCCGCCCCATCATCGGGGGCGTCTGGCCTGTCACCGACTGGCACGAAGCCTTCGAAAAAATGCACCGGGGCGAAGTCGTCAAAAGCGTCCTCCGCCCGGTCTGACGCGTCCTCCGATCGCCAGCGCGTGGATTTCGACGCAGGGCCATGGCTCAGGCCCCGCTGAGTCCGGCAAGGGGATTACCAAAGAGCGCATAGTTCGCCCAGTCGCTGCTGCCCTGCTTGATTTCCCCGCGGGCCGCCATGACGGCCTCTCCGAGCAACTTCTCAGCCAGCAGTTCCCGGTAGAAGCGCACTGCGAAGCGCCGGGCACTTTCATCGCCCACCGGCCAGTACGTGCCGATGAGGTTGGCGATTCCCGAGCAGAGCATCGTTTCCGCGATGGTATGCGCGGCTTTCCGGGCAGCGGCCTCCGCTTTCGCCGGACCCCTCCCGCTCCGCCGGGTGCGCAGGCTCTGACAAGCGTTGAGCACCAGCAGAAACGGCAGCTTGGCGATTCCTGCCACATCCCTGCCGGTCAGCACCTCCCCATGCGCGCACTGCAGGCCGCAGAGATCGCGGTTGGCCGGATCAAAGAAAGCGTGGCCGGCAAAGTGCACGATGTCGTAGCGCCCGGAGGCCAGCTTTTCCAGAACGGCGGATCGGGTGGCGGCATTGCCCCGCAGGGAATGATCCACCTTGAAACGGGAGTGAGATGCCAGTGCCTGCTCCAGAAGCGCCGCTTCCTGCTCCGCGCCGGCAAGATCGCCAGTGGGATTGCTGATCAGAAGCATATCAATCCGGGCGTCCCTTCTGGCGGGTGTCGGCCAGCGGGCGCAGACGCTGGCATCTGCCAGAAAGCGGCGGCTCATGCCGGGACGGAGCGAAGGATGACGGTCCTTTCCGGCATCCGTGCCGGTGCCGGGAACCCACAGCGCTTCCCACGGAATTTTCGACGCCTCCGCATCATGCAGAATGACCAGCGGTCGCTCCGCCACCGCGCTCAGCTCGGAAAGCACGTGCTCCGGAAGCAGCCGTTCTGCGATCTGACGACCGAGCCTCCCGATTTCCTCAGGTTCCGGAGCGGCATCACCAGTTACCGTGGAAAGCAGCTGAACGAGCTCTGCCGCCGTCAGGGTCACCGCTCCCTCGCGCACCGCAGCACGGTTCGACGGCCCCAGAAACGCTGTCCTCCAGATGGTCGCACCCACCCCGACCGCCTGCGGAGCGGCCTCGGTGCGCACCAGCAGGTAGACTGGCTCCGGTGGACCGGTCCGGGGTACCGAGGTGCTGATCCCGAGCGCGCGCAGACGCTGCACCTCCGGCGGTGGATCCAGCTCGCTGAATACAAACTCCACACCCTCGCACAGCGGAGTCGCGGCAAGGTCAACGATCTGCCTCCTCATGGCGTGAAAACGCTCCGGATTCGTCTCGCAGATCACAAGACGGCGGATCCCCTGACCATGATCCGCTTCTTCAAGGCCCCGCAGGAACCCCCGCAGCATGCTCTCCGATGAAGCCGCGAGGTCCTCCGCCACCGTCCCGCCCAGCAGCACGGTCGCGAAGTCATCAACCTTCGTGCGCGCCATCATGCGCGCTGCATTCTCAGCCGCAATTTCCAGCGCCGGAACATGCTGCCCGTGCAGATAGAACCGGGTTCCCCGGGCACCAACCTGAGGAGCGGGAGATGTCACAGCCTTGAATTTGTCGTACGATCCCATGCCCACGAAAACCCCCATCTCGGCACGCACCTCACGCTGCGCGAGCGGCAGAATGAACACTTCGCCAGTCCGGGAACCGAACATGTTGTGACCAACCAGCTCCGCAATGGCCCCGTCCATGAGCGCATCCAGTGCTCCCGCCGCTCCCGAGGGTGTCACCCCGAGAAATGTTCCCAGCACATAGGCCCGGGCGGATACATCCGTGATGCTCCCGTTGTAGAAGGCCACCTCCAGCCGTCGCTGCTTTCTTCGCCCAATGGTGACCTGCTCCAGCCGCGGCAGATAGCTCCCGGCCGGCGGACCCGCAACGGCCTCCGGCGCGGGAACCACGGACACCGGCCCCCCGAAGAGGATCCGCAGCCTTTCGGCGTGGGACAGGTCCTGTGGTGGCCGCGTCCGGTAAAGACTGGTGGCCACCGCCTGCAGATCGCTCTCCGCCACCCATTGTTCCACCCCGCCCCGCGGAACCTGTGGCCTCGTTCTGGAAAGCACCATGGTGTCTCCATTCCGCAGCAGATCCACCGTCGCGGCACGCACGTCCTTGTGATTCGCAAAGAATCCATGGCCCGCATGCGTGAAAAAGGTGGACTGCACCCCCGGCAGCAGCGCCGACTCCAGCGGCACCGTACCGTCACCCTCGCTGGTGACCCGGTACTGGAATTCGCCGCCGGCCACCCGTGCCGCCACCCTGGTCTGCTGCCCCGTCCCCGCAATGAGATGCCACGGGATGCCAGGCGTGTCCGCGGGAACCGCGAGGAGACGTTCCACCCCGCCCGCTGCAGACAGCAGCTTCCGGTCGGGTTGTGGACCGCCCGATGGCCAGTTGCCTGCCTCAAACAGATCAAGTCCCGGATGCAGCCTGCGGTCGAGAATCAGCTGATAGAGTCCCGGGAATGTCGAGAAAACGTCCCGGGCAAGACCTTCCGCATCATGGACGGGATCGGCTCCGGCAATCAGACGGGCAAGACCATATTGTCCACGCAATGCTTCCACCGGGGCAAGGGACCCATGGTTGGGAACCGCCAGCATGACGAACCGCGCGACCTTGCGCATGCCGGCCCGGAACGCCGCCCGGGCCACCAGCCCGCCCATGCTGTGCGCCACAATCATGACCCTGCCCTTCTCACGGGCCACCTGCTCACTGAGGGCCGAGCCAAGCTCCGCCAGCCCTCTCCGCCAGTCGAAGACGTGCGGTACCACCTCGAATCCAGCTGCCTCCAGCTGCAGCCGCATCATGAGATAGACACCGGGGAGAAACCCAAGCGGATGGATTCCCGGATCTCCCCCCGGCCCGAGGCGCAGCTTCCGGAGATTTCCCAGCAGTACATCGGTCAGACCCAGCCAGATCACGTCTTCCCAGAAGCGGCGCCGCACACCGAGCTCGGAGCCCATGATCCCGTGAAGCAGATATACCCGTGGCGACCCTCCCTGCCGACGCCCATTGGAAAGTGCCGCATCGGCGAGCCTCCGCAGTTCCCCGAGATCCGCCCCGAAGATGCCCGCAAGGGCTGCATCGTCGACCCCGGTGGATCGCCCGGCGAGGCTCGCCACCAGATCGTCCTCGGTGGGTGCCGGGTGCTTCCGCAGGGACCGGGGATCACCCGGGCGCTTGGGAAGAGGTGATTTCGGAGCGGTGGTTCTGCGTGAGGCCATGGTTTCTGCAGGGCGTTGAGATGTTCAGCACCCGACCTCGTCAATCAGCAGCGGAAGGTCGGGCCAGTCTTCAATCCAGATGGTTTTCACACCCATGCTCTGGAAAACTTCGCGGTCATAGGTGTCCGCCTGCCGCAGCGCCGCACGGATGGCCTCCTCCATCTGTCCGGGCATCCGGTCCTCATCGGCAATTCCCAGGATCTCTCCATGGTGCCGGGCTCGGCCCTCGACGGCCTCGATCACGGAGGGCATCCCGGAAGGATGCACCGAGTGCCGCTTCTGAATCTGCCAGTGCTGCGGAATCCGGCTGTTGCGGCATGCATCGAGCAAACGCCGCAGATTCGGATCCGACATGGAAAGCCCGATGAAAAGCACATTGTACTTGCGGAGATAGACGACGAGTTCCGAGAGGCTCCAATGGAAAACCGTATCGGTCAGCCTGTGGTAATCATCCTCCGTGAAGACGAGCGTTTCACGGTCGGCGGCACCATGCCGCGGCACGTATCCATGGGGGTGGATGACCGGAAAATCCCGTCCCTCCTGGCGCACCGGACCAATCACCGGTGTGTGCGGAACCTTCAGCTGCATGAGTTCCTGCTCAAGAAGATCATCGTAGTTGAAGGTAACTGCGGCCGCGGCACCGCTTCCGCTGGTGGACTTGCCGATGAGCCGGGCGACGGCCTGCAGGGCCGTGGGGCCGGGTGGTGGCAACTGGACATTGGCGTACAGGCGTTCCCGCAGCTGTTCCATGAAACCACGGCCCGGATGCCGTTCCGGATGCTTTCGGATGTCCCGCTCGATCATCCGCCCCAGCACCAGGGGATTATAGTCGAAGTAGTCCATCATCCATTCGGCAAGCGCCCGCCGGTAATGTGGCCGGAGTGAGCCAAGTGCCCTCGTGTGCCTGGCCTGTTCGAAGAGCAGGTCCAGCACTAGATTGCGCCACGAAGGCAGGCCGTAGGGAAGGGAAACACCAGCCCCCAGAAAGATGACTAACCGTTTCTCCCGCCATGCCTTCTTCAGCCCGGCAAGGTCGCTCTGATTGATGCGGCTGCCTCCCACCGCCACTTTGGCCCTCGTGGTTCCGGAGCGGGAGGCGGTTGCTCCGTGACTGGTGCGGCCGGCAGGCATGGCAGCGTGGCGCGTGGCGGCGGAACGGAAGGATGCGGCGGCGTCCCCGAGTCCGCCCTGTCTGGCGTCCCCGCCCCGCCGGGTTCAAGGGAGCACCATCAGCGCGCTGCGGGGAACTGAGCGGGCACGTCGCCGCCGCCAGGTGAGGAAGCGCTGATTTCGATGACTTCGTCGCGCGGACGGCCGTTCTCCACCCGGAAACCGTTCGGGACGACAATCCCCGGATGATCAAACGGGGCGGTCTCCCGTTCCACCCGTGGGTCGGTCAGGCAGTGCATGAAGAAGAGAAGGGATTCCGCGTCGTGAATCCTTGTCAGATTGGGAACGCCTCCCGGAATGCCGGCCGCATTCTCGGTCTGGCCATCGTGATTGAGATCAAGGCGGCCCATCTCGGGATGCAGGTCGGGATTGCGGACCTCGTCGGCCGGAATCAGCCCGGTGTTGTCGAAGCTGTAGAAACGGAGCACCTGGCGGAGCGTCAGGAACCGCCCGTTGTGCATGTATGGCTCAGTCAGTGCCGTGTTGCGCAGACTGGGCGTCTTGAAGGCTCCCCAGCCCATCAGTTCATTGTCGGTAATGAAGTGCTTGCGGTGACCCCACGTTTCCTCCGACATCACCATCCGGCGCGCCCGTTTGTAGAAGTGCAGGTCTTTTCTTTTGGTGTTTGCTCCGAGGTAGTTGCGTTCGCCACTGCGGTCGACGGGGACAATCACGCGTTCGTCCGCCAGTGCGCGCGGAACTTCGGCCCCCTGCGCCCGCAACTGCTGCACCCGCTTCCATTTGTCGGTCGCCTTCCGCAGCATCTGCTGCATCGCTTCCGACCGCTGGGCCGCATCATCATCCCGCTTCTGCGCATCCTCGCCTTCCCGGGGCAGACGGTACGCGGAACCAAGCTCAAGGGAACTGCGCACCGACTGCAGGGCGCTGTCGGCCTCCTCCAGTTGTCCGGCAAGGTCGTTGATGGCTTCAGCCGCGAGCGTCCGATCCGCGATCTCCGGTAGGATGTCGCGCCGGATCTTCGAAGCGAGGGCGCGCTTCGCGGCCGTGTCAAGCTGCCGACGGCCCCGCGCACCACGGAGGTCTGCCCCCGGTGCCGCGGTCCGCGCGAGTTCCTCCACGCTGATCAGTTCCTCCGCTCCGTCAAAAGCCCAGATTCCCCAGTCGTAACGGGGTTCGGAGACGCCAATGTTGTAGTATCCCAGATCGTAGAAGGCATAGGGATCCACAGGCTTAGCTCCGGGCTGCGGAGACGGTGCAAATCCCAGTGGCGGTCTCGTCCCGGCCCATGTGATCATCGGAACCCGCGGCTGCCGGGGCGGGGGCGTCGTCTGATTGAAGGACAGCGGCATCACCGCATCGATGGGCATGTTCTCGATCATGAGCGGAATCCCCAGTCCCGTGATGACCGGGAGCCTCTCCTGATCAAAGAA
>JBIICE010000299.1:0-4041 GCA_044239025.1 Verrucomicrobiales bacterium | reverse complement strand
GGGGGACAAAAAACCCGGTTGTGATCGTTTCCGTCACAATCGGTTCTGATGACTCCTGCTGATCGCGTTGTTTCGTGCGACCCCTTCAGATACCACACCTCCGTCGGTCCGCAACTCCTTTTGATCACTTTTTTGCTTTTTTCCGCTCCGAACCGGGGATTCGCCCGCGCCCAGCCCCGCGCTCCGCGGGTTGAGGGGCCGTGAGGGCTGTGTTGTGTTCCGCTTTGGGAAATCCGTTTCTCGCCGCAAGTGGGGGTTCGGAGCGTTGGTTCGTTTGGTTTCTCCGGTTCGATTTTCCGGCGCATGGAGCCATGCGGAACCTTTGGAAGCACCGGACTGGCAGCGCGGCGTGGTATTTCCCCGCATGGTGAGGCACCGCAAAGGAGGTGGCCGGGGCCATTTACTGCGGGCACCACGGCCCCCTGTGCAATCGGGCCCGCCGCCCGCAGCGGAGCCCGGAAGCGCAACACAGCGCGGCCGCTCCTCAAACGACGGAAAATCGGGATTCGCAGCCAGTTCCGGTTCTTCATAAGGCGGTTAGTGAGGCTTCACGCGCGTTCGGACCTGCATTGTCTGTGGCGGAACCCGGGATATCGGACGATGGGTCCATTTTCCCGTGACGACGACCCTCTCTAACTGTTATCTGCCGATCGTGGCAGCGGGCGGATCTGATGACCGTTTCATTCCGGTGCTTGCACTGACACTTCTGGCGACTGTGCTGTTCACGCTGGTGCTTCGGCGGTTCAGGCTGCCGGCTCTTCCCGGTTACTTCGTTTGCGGTTTTCTGCTGGCGAGGCTTAGTCCGGTCTCGATGGCTCCCGGTACGGAGGCTGCTGATTCGCTGCAGCGCATGGCGGATGTGGGCATTCTGCTGCTGATGTTCACGGTGGGGGCGGAGTGTTCCCGCCATGAGCTGAGTCTTATGCGACGCAATGGCCTTGCAGCGGGCCTTTGGCAGATGGGGCTTACAGGCAGTCTTGCGGCGGGTGCCGCATGGGCGGCCGGGTGGTCTGCCCCTGCAGCCACCACCGCTGGAGTGGCGGTTGGGCTTTCTTCAACCGCAGTGGGTGTTCGGCTGTTTGATGATACCGGAATCCGGGAGCATCCCGGTGCCCGGCTGACACTGGGGATTGCGCTCGTGCAGGACATCATTGTAATCGCCTTTCTGCTGATTCTGGAGGGTGCCGGCACTGGCGGCAAGGCTCCGTGGGCGGCACTGGCGGCGAAGGGAGTTCTGTTTCTGGCCTGTGCCGCGCTCCTTAGCCGGATCGGGGTTCCGCTGGTGCTGCGCGCGGTTAGCCGTACCAGGTCGCGCGAACTCTTCACGCTTGCGGTGCTGGCGCTCTGTTCGGGAGTTGCCGCGCTGGGTCAGACGCTCGGGTTGGGCCTGAGCCTCGGTGCGTTTGCCGCCGGGGTGACCGTGAGCGGGTCCGTGTACAGTCACCGCATCCTTGCCGATGCCGCCACCTTCCGCGACTTCTTCCTGACGGTATTCTTTCTTTCCGTTGGGGCCATGGTGGATCTCACTGCGGTGGCTTCCGCCTGGCCATGGGTGCTGGGTGGTGTCATCCTTGCACTGACCCTGAAGCCCGGGCTGACTCTGCTGGCCGCAAGGTTGGCCGGAGCACCGAAGGTGGCGGGCCGGGCCGCCGCACTGGCCCTTGCGGGCTGCGGGGAATTCTCCGTCGTGCTGGGTCAGGAAGCCGCACAGAAGGGCATCATCGGGGCCGTCTTTGCCAATGGCCTGCTGGCTGTGACGGCTTTTTCGCTGACGATTTCTCCCTTCCTGATGAAGCTGGCGGTCGCAAGGGGCTGGCTGCAGGAAACGGCCCGTTCCGGTCCCCATGCGCCCGTGAGAACCACCGCCACCGCCGCGGCGCGGCGAGTCCGGGAACTGCGGGACCACGCGATTCTCTGCGGCTATGGCACGGTGGGGGAAATGGTGCACCGGGGTCTGGTGCGCCTGGGAATTCCCGTGGTCATCATCGAACTGAACGCGGAAACCGTGGGTCGGCTCAAAGCCGAGGGTCATGCGGTGCTCTTTGCGGACATTGCCCAGGCTGACACTCTTGACCTAGCGGGCATAGACCGCGCCCGTCTCCTTGTGGTGACTTTCCCGCATGCGGAAACCGCCCGGACGGTCATTACGCTCGCGCGAGAGAGGAACCCGGATACCCTGCTGCTGTGCCGGGCACGCTTTCCTGACGAGGCCGATATGCTGCGGAGCATTGCGCCGGACGGGGTGGTCCACGACGAACTGGAAGCAGGTGCCAGAATGCTGCGGATGTGTTCCCGCGCCTTCGGTGGAAATCCTGAATCCGAGTCGAGCAGACGGGAATCAATCCCGTCACTCTCCTAACTTGAGATCGGGAATCCCGTGTCGGGCCGCCGCCTCACGGAGTCCTTTGACGGCTGCGGACATTCTCGCATTGAGCGTCTCCAGAGCGGGTCGGTTGGCCGTTTCCCATGCTGCGAGGGCGGGACCTTCTTCCTTGGGCATGGTGGCGAGCACCTTCTGAAGCTCGATGAGTGTGCCCTGGTACTCCGCGAAGCCGCTCTGCAGATCGGCGGGCAGGCCGTCGGTCGGGACGGCCTTGAGGTTCTTCATGAAGTTGTCCATGACATGGTCTGCCTTGCTGAGATCCCGGGCAGATCCCTCCTGCCCGGCGAGCCACTCATGAAATTTGCCGAGGCGGTCGCGGAAGTTTCCCACCGCTTCGGAGCTGCGGTCTTTGGCAGCGGCCCGCAGTTCGCCGACTTTCTCTTCCGCAGCCTCCCTGAGAACGCGTGACTGCTCCGGGAGGTCGCCTGCGATTTCGCGGGCCTTGGCACCGGCCTGCTCGGCAGCCACCCGGGCTTTCTCGGCGATCATCGCGGAAGCCTCCTTGCCCTTGGCCACGGCCTCGGTGACCTCGCTGCTGACTGTTTCCCTTGCAGCCGCGGCCGCTTCCGTGGCCTTGGCCTTGGCTTGTTTCGACTGTTCGCTGTCACACGAGGTGGTCAGCAGCAGGGCGGCGAGGGCAGTTTTTTTCATGGATGGGCGGACAGCGCCAGGGTTGGAGGTAGGCGGAACGGGTCTGCGGACATCAGAGCAGCCTGCGGGTATTGCGCAGCCCGTCTGCGGTGATCCTGCTGCGGGTTTCGTTGGCGAGGAGATCCAGAAGATTCCGCCATTGGACCGGGCGAAGTGCCGAGAAGCCCTCCGATCGGTATCCAATGGAGAGGTCATGAATCTCCCAGCCGAATTCGGAGTGCCTGCGGCCATAGTCGAGGCGATGCAGCCACGCACCGAACTGGTCCTTGCGCCAGAGGGCAGGGTCGTTTCCCGGGACGGGAACTCCGAGCTGCCAGACCCGGTCCACGGTGTCGCGGTCGTAGGTCTGGAATTCCCATGAAGTGCTGGGTGGCTCCTCGAGGACAGGCATGCGGGGTGAAGAAACGTTTCAGGGACGATTGAGGTACTCCAGCCATGGTCCGGGGAGCGGAGCCGCTTCGACGCTGCTGGCGATCCGGCCTTCGCTGGCGGGCACAAAGGTAGTGCTGGTGCCGTAGACCATGAGCAGGTCGGAACTGCTCGCCGAGCGGATGGCATGGGCCACACCTGCCGGGATGACGACCCCGGCGTTGCTGGCGGAAGGAAGGTCGTCTCCCCAGATGATGAAGCGCATGACGCGCCGCTCGAGTCCCGGACGTTCGTCGACGAGGATCATTTCCGCAATGCCCTGAAGGAAGAACATGACGTCCCACTGTTCGCGGTCGTAGGGTCGTTCTCCGCAACCCGCCGAGGTATCGGCGTAGTGTTGCTGGAACCATGCTTCCGGGCTGATTCCCTCCGGGATATGCGGCGGGTGGATGTGGAAGCCCTTGGCTGATCCGGCGAACATGCGGGCGGCGGCCCACTGGCGGGGCCAGAGACCGATCCGGTGCAGTGGCCCCTCGGTGGAACGCGCGAACTCGCCAAAGAACCCGCGGCAGTGCTGCGGATAGACAGTGCGGGGGAAGACGACAACCCCGGGAATCCAGACACTGGCCAGACCGTCC
>JBIICE010000298.1:0-4051 GCA_044239025.1 Verrucomicrobiales bacterium | reverse complement strand
GCGACCCGGCCGGTGGATCCCCGAAGAATGGCCCGATCCTCGTCGGACGTCAGTTGCTGGGAACCGCCTTCCACGGAGGAGTGCGCAATGGCTTCGCGGGATGCGTGTACCGTCACGACCTTGACACGGGAAAAACAGAAATGCTCGCAGAACTCGGGGGCGAAGCCGGCTTCCATCCCAGCGGCAGTCTCCTGTTCCACGACGGCTGGATCTATGGAATGACTTCGGACTACGAACGCAAGGAACCCGATGCGCACGGAGCCATTTTCCGGCTCCGGCCGGATGGCTCGGAATTCAAGGTGCTGCACCGCTTCGCCGCCGGCGTGGGACATCCCTACGATTGCCCCGCAGCCTCGCCCGACGGCTGGCTCTATGGAACCACCCACGGCACTTTCAGCAATCCGGACGAACATGGATCGGTCTTCCGCATCCAGCCGGATGGCAGCCGCTTCGAAACAGTCATCCGGTTCAGTGGGTGCGGCCAGCTTGGCGGATCCAAGCCGAACGGCAGCGTCACATTCTCCGAGGACGGCCGTTTCCTCTACGGATCAACCCACGGCAATAATCAGCGCGGCGGCAACCGGCCCGGCACGCTCTATGCCATCGATCTCGCGGAGCGCCGCATGCATGTCCTTCACGTCTTCGATGGCGGCACCCATGGAGCCACACCCATGAGGACTCCCGTTCTCTGCGGTGGTCAACTCTGCGGGCTCGCGGCGCATGCCGGGAAGCCCGGGGAGAACTATCCGGACGGTCACGGTCTTCTGTATGCTTTCGCTCTTCCGGACACGGCCTCGCTCCGCGCTGGCCTGCCGCTCGACGCCACGTTCAGCGGGCCATGACCGCTGCCTCGGCCGCGGCAGCGCCTCCACCGCAACAGGCGGGGCTGCCATCGGTGAAGACGGCAGCCCCGCGGTACTTTGGTATGATGCCAGCCTCCGGGCGAACTCAGTTCCGGAAGGCCTTGTCGTCTTTGTTCCCGCCGCTCAGCAGGTAGGCCATGAGGTCGAGGACTTCATTTTCGTTGAGCGAATTGAGAAGCGCCGGCGGCATCGCGCTGACCGGGAATTTGCTGCGCGCCTTGATGTCGGATGCGGCAATCTCCGTCAGCGCATCCGGAGCGAGTGGATTCTCGGCGACCTTGAGCTTGCCATCGGCGTCCTGGAGCACGCGTCCGACCACCGATGAGCCATCCTTCTTCTCGATGAGGGTCGACTCGTACTGATCCGAGATGACTTTGCTCGGTTCCATGATGTTCTCGAGCAGGTCGCGCATGGTGTAGCGGTTGCCGGCTCCGGTGACATCCGGCCCGATGCCGCCACGTCCCTCGGTACCGAACTGGTGGCAGTTCGCGCAGAGCACCGCCTTGAACATCTTCGATCCGTTCTCGTAGCTGCGTCCCTTGAGTCCGTTGGCGGTGAGCGCCATGACTTCATCGATGGTCCACGCACGACCCGGCCCCTGCGGACGGGGCAGATCGGCAGGGGCCGCATTGAGTTCCTCGGAAAGGCCTTCGAGTTCCGCCTTCGATTCGGCGGGCACATTGGCGAGCGCGTCCTTGCGGATCATTTCGATGAATCCACGCAGGCTGTTGCCGCCCTGGAATTTGCGGGCTCCATTGAACCAGCGGAAGTACTGGCGGCGCAGTTCCGGTGTCCAGCCTTCCTTCGCGATGCGCAGCGCGTAGGCGTAGGCAATCTGCTGGCGGTTCGGACGCGAAGCCATGGCATCGCGCACCCCCTTCGCATAGCCATCGTTGCGGGCAATCAGCTGTTCCTCGGCAATCTGATTCGCATCATCGCGGGCGGTCGTCAGCAACTGAATGGCGCGGGGCACTACGCCCGGGCTGCCCACCGCGCAGAGGAGGTCGCACAATTCCTTGTTGAGGGCATCGCTGGTGGCCGGGAACTGAGGCTCGAAGCGCGCCCGGATGGCCGCACGCGCGGCCTCGTCGGGCATCCCGCCACGCACCAGACAGACCGCATAGGTCCGGATAAGATCAAGCCTCGCAGGTTCCGCGAGGGCCGACTGATCGATGCGGCCAAGGGCGGCGAGAATCCACATCTGGTGTTCCTTCGCAGCGGTGCGGCTCAGCGCGAGCAGGGCCTGCGTCGCCGCCGCGGGATTCTTCTCCTCGAGGGCCCGCTGCGCCCACGAGGCCACCGGCTGGAATTCCACCGCCGTGCGTGCCGCGAAGCGGATCCAGCGGTCGGCGTGTCCCAACTGAGCCCACGCCTTGTCGAGGGCCGCTGCCGAAGGACCTTCCAGCTGAAGCGCTTCCAGTTCCCGGCGCAGTTTCATTTCCGGAGTGAGTTCCGGCGCGGGGGCCGGAGCCGTCGATTCGCCGCCCGTGTACGTGACGCGATAGAGGCCCGACTGCGTGCCGCGGCCACCCACGAGGAAGTACATCGCCCCATCCTTCGGATGAATGACGAGATCGGTGAGCGGAAGCGGTTTGCCCGAGACAAATTCCTCCTTCACGCCCTTCCACGAGGCTCCATCGGGGGTCAGGTGAATGGCGTACATCGTCCCGAAGGTCCAGTCGGCCGCGTAGATGGCATGCTGGTACTTCGCGGGGAATTTCGCACCAAGTCCGGCTTCGACACCGGTGGGGCTGCCGGGACCGATGTCCGTGACC
The DNA here is from genome assembly GCA_044239025.1 of Verrucomicrobiales bacterium. Classification (GTDB taxonomy): domain Bacteria; phylum Verrucomicrobiota; class Verrucomicrobiia; order Verrucomicrobiales; family V1-33; genus V1-33. The sequence goes on along the minus strand of JBIICE010000298.1, from coordinate 1,413 downwards.
GGAGGCAGGCTGTCAGGATAGTAGACAGGCCACTTTCCGGAACCGGAACGCCAGCCGAATTCGCTGCCCGGCATGGCCTGACAGAGGCGGGTCGGGCGGTACCATGGCGTACCCACGTCCCATTCCATGTCGGCATCATAGGTGAAGAGGTCGCCGGTCGCATTGAAGGCCACGTCGTATTGATTCCGGTAGCCCATGGAAATGAGTTCCCATTCCTTGCCATCGAAATCCGTGCGGCAGATCCAGCCACCCGGCGCAAGGATCCCCTGAGCATGCCCATTGGCGTCCCACATGCGGGGAACGAGGTGATCTTCCTGCCAGAGGCGCGGCACCCGGCTCTTCTCCGGATCCGGGGTCTTGGTGTGGTTTCCACCGATCACGTAGATCGATTTACGGTCGGGCGCAGCAATGACCGCGTGCGGCCCGTGTTCGCCGCCACCTTCGATCGGGCGCAGCAGTTTCTCTTCATCGTACTTGTCATCCCCATCCGTGTCGCGGAGGCGATACAGGCCCGGGCCGGGTCCGTTGGTGACCACGTAGAGCGCGCCATTGATGTGGAGCAGACCCTGGGCATGCCCGGCCTTCGTGCCGAGCGCTTCGACTTCCGGTTCCGCACCGTCCTTGAGGGTCACCCGGTAGAGCCCACCACCCTGGTCGCCGGCAATGAGGCGGCCCTTGTCATCAACCGTCATGCTGACCCACGACCCCTGATCGCCCTTTGGCACCGTGTAGATGAGTTCGGCCTTGAAGCCGGGAAGCACCTTTACTTCCTCGGCGGGGAGCAGAGTGCCGCCCGATCCCCCGCGGTTGCCACCCGCAAAGACATCGCCCCAGGGCGCATCACCAAGTTTCGCCACCTCCATGGCCGCCGCCCATGAGGCATCAGCCGTCTCCGGCTTCTCCCAGCCACCTCCCGGATCCTGAGCTGTCACTTTCCACGTGGCATCGGACTCCAGCAGCACCTGTTTGCCACGCTCGACGCGCGCAACAAGCCCGGCGGCCGTGCTGTTGTCATTACCGGCCTTGATCGCGATGACGTTCGTGCCCGGCTTGAGTAATTTCTCGGCATTCACCCGCTTCGGAGTCGACCATTCGTTTCCTCTCCCGGCAAACTCGCCGTTGATCCAAAGTTCCCATGTGTTGTCCGCGGAAACCGAGACGCGCGCGCCCTTGAGCGGACCATCGAACTGGAAAGACTTGCGGACCCAGATCGACTGATTGGGTTCCACTTTCGGCGGAGCCCAGATCCAGAGCGGGCGGGCCTCGGCGGAAGCCACGAGAACCGAAAGCGGAAGCAGACGGAACAGAGGGAGAATGCGGTGTTTGTTCATCGTAATGTGCCGGAATAGTGAAAACGCGGACGGATGGCAAGCAACGCCTCGCGCCGACTGGAACTATCACCGCGCCCGCGCA
>JBIICE010000297.1:0-4058 GCA_044239025.1 Verrucomicrobiales bacterium | reverse complement strand
CATGGGGGCAAGGATATTCCGTCCGGAACGCTCGTGTTCCCGGGACGGTCATGTAAGTACGGGGGCGGATTTCCCGGTTCATGGCAGCCCCCGGGGCCCATCCGTGGCAGTGGCTGGCAGCAGCCAGCGGAGAAGAACGCTGCACCCTCACCGCGTCCGTCATCGCGGGCTCCGTTATGGTGATTTCATGAAGGTCGGCACGACATGCGGTAAAAATAAATAACTCAGCTATGCCCGGTCGGCGGATGCGGCTGCGAAAGCGGGCATGGCGGAAAGGATCGGTGGGTGGGGTGCGTTGATGCTGCCCGTGTCTGGGCGAGAAGAACCGAGCAAACGGAGGCGCATTCTGCTGATTGGCTGGGATGCGGCGGACTGGCAGCATATTGATCCGCTGCTGGCGCGCGGGCTCATGCCATCGCTGGCAGGACTGCTCGCCCGCGGGGTGCGCGGGAATCTCGCGAGTCTCATGCCGATGGTGTCGCCGATGCTGTGGACGACCGTCGTCACCGGGAAAACCGCCGACGCGCATGGAGTGCATGGATTTGTGGAGGCCGATCCGGATGGTCCGGGTGTGAGGCCGTGGTCCGTGCTGTCGCGGCAGGGGAAGGCACTCTGGAACATTCTGCATCAGGAAGGATGGTGCTGCAGTGTCGTCGGGTGGTGGGCGAGTCATCCCGCCGAACCCCTGCGCGGCACGGTCGTAAGCAATCTGTTTCTCAATGCGAAACCGGGGACTGAGCCTGGAACCTGGACGATGCCAGTGGGTTCGGTGCATCCGGTGGAACGGGCACGGGCCATGGCACGGCTGCGCGTGCAGCCCGAAGAGATCACAGGCGATGAGCTGATCGGATTCGTGCCGCGGCTGGCCGAGGTTGATCAGGATGGCGACCGGCGGCTGGATTCACTGGCGCGGGTTCTGAGTGCGACGGCGTCGGTTCAGGCGGCGGCCACCGAGATCATGGAGCGCGAGCCATGGGAATTCATGGCCGTGTATTTCGAGGGGATCGACCTCTTCTGTCATGGCTTCATGCCGTATCATCCGCCGAGGATGGCGCACATTGCCGAGCGGGATTTCGGGATTTACTCCGGCGTGGTGGAGTCGGCTTACCGGTTTCATGACATGATGCTGGGGAGGTTGCTCGAGCTGACCGATGAGGAGACGGTGGTGGTGCTGTGTTCCGATCATGGGTTTCTGTCCGGGGCGAACCGTCCGTGGTCCGATCCGAACGATCCGGCTGGCCCGACGGTGTGGCATCGGGAGATGGGGATGCTGGTGATGGCCGGGCCGGGGATAGTGCGTGGCGGGGTGGTGCATGGGGCGAGTCTGCTTGATGTGACGCCGACCTTGCTGACGCTGTGTGGGTTGCCGTGCGGGCGGGACATGGCGGGACGGCCGCTGCTCGAGGCCCTCGAAGGGGTGCGGCCCGGGGATCTGCGGCCGCGGATTGCGAGCTGGGACGAAGTGGCGGGCGATGCCGGGCAGCATCCGGCGGGGACGGCCTTCGGGGCGAGCGGCGAAGAGGCGGCCGAAGTGACCCGGCAGCTGGTGGCTTTGGGGTATGTGGAGGACAACGAAGGCGATGTGGAAAAGGCCGCGCGGTCCGCAAGGCTGGAAGCGGACTACAATCTGGCGCAGGTGCATCTGGCGGGAGACCGGGCAGATCTTGCCGTGCCGCTGCTCGAGGAATGCCTTCTCGCTCGGCCGTGGGAAACGCGCTACATTCATCAGCTGGCGCATGCGCTCAGCCGGGCCGACCGACCGCGGCAGACCGTGGAGCTGCTGCTCGCGGCCTATCCGGAGAACGACCCCGAGAAACCGATGCCGGTGATCCGGCTGCTGCTGGCGCGGGCCTTGCTCGCGCTGGGGGAAAAGGAAGATTCGTGGCGGCAGGCGTCGCGTGCGGCGCAGGGATTGCCCATGATTGCCGGGGTCTGCGTGGAACTGGCCGAGATCTGTCTGGACCTTGGAAAACTGGAAGCGGCCGAGCAGGCGGTGCGGCGGGCACTGGCACTGGAGGATGGCTGTGCGGCGGCCTGGCAGGTTCTCGCGGCCCTGCATCTGCGGCGGCGTGAGGACGAAGCAGCTTTCGAAGCGGGACTGGCCTCCGTCGAGCGGCTGTGGCAGGCTGGGCGCTCGCATTTTCTGATCGGAACGGCGCTGGTGCGGATGGGGCGGTTTGAAGACGCGAGAGTGGCCCTCGAACTGGCCGCGTCGATGCTTCCGAAGCATCCCGGACCATGGCGCATTCTTGCGGCCCTGCCCGGCGACGGCGGGAATGCGGAATTCGTGCGGGATGCCTGCCGCATGAAGGCGCGCCAACTGAGCCGGGCCGCGGCCGTGGCAGGAAGGCAGCGGAGGACAGGCGTTCCGCCGTCGCTGCGCGTTCCGGTGCTGCCGCCGCCGTCCGTCAGGAATGCGCAGGTGGATGCCGTGCGGCCGCCCGCCGATCGCTTTCATGCCCGTGCCGTTTCGGGTCGGACCCTGACGCTCGTCTCCGGGCTGCCGCGCAGCGGCACCTCACTGATGATGCAGATGCTGGCTGCCGGGGGCATGGCGCTGCAGAGCGATGGCGAACGCGCCGCTGACGAAGACAATCCCGAGGGGTACTGGGAATGGGAAGCCATCAAGCAACTCGCTCGCAATCCCGCGGTTCTCGACGTCGCCGAACTCGAACGCAAAGCGATCAAGTGCGTGTCGGCCCATCTGCTGCGGCTGCCCGGGCATTTCCGGTACCGGGTGATTTTCATGCACCGTCCCGCCGATGAAATTGCGCGCAGTCAGCAGAAAATGATCGAGCGGAGGGGCACCAAGGGAATGGACGGGACGCTTGCCGAGATTGCGGCCGCCCTCGTGCGTCATCGCGACGAAACCCTGGCCTATGTGCGGAGTCACCCGCGTTCCTTTGATCTGCTCGAGATCGATTATCCGGCGCTGGTGGCCGATCCCGGGTCGGTCAGTGCCGCGGTGGCCGAATTCCTCGGGCCCGAGTTGCTGCCGCATGCCGGGAAAATGGCCACCGTGGTGCGGCCCGACCTTTACCGGCAGCGGAGCGCGCCGTAGCGGGGATCAGGCCGGGAGGTGGACACGCCGGCAGATTTCGCGGAGCGTCGCTTCGACATTGCCATCGGCCGTGCGGAACGAATCACTGTCGATGGTCAGGGGAGCGCCAATGACCACAAGGGGAGCGCCGTACTGCGGGCATTGCACCGCCTGATCGAGCGTGAGACCACCAACGGCCTGGACCGGAATGGAGACAGCAGCCACCACCTCGCGGAGCTGGTCGAGCGGGCTTGGCATGCGGTGACCGGCGGCGGCGATGCCGCGGCGTTCGTCGTATCCGATGTGATGGACCACGAAGTCGCATCCGAGATCCTCGAGTTCGCGGGCGGCGGCGACCATGTCCGGGCAGGCCATGTTGTCGCCCATGACCTTGACCCCGAAATCGCGGCCGGCTTTGACCACGCATTTGATGGTTTCCGGGTGGGCGCGGGCCATGACCACGACGTGCGTGGCTCCCGCTTTGGCCATCATTTCCGCTTCGAGGTAGCCTCCGTCCATGGTTTTGAGGTCCGCCACGATGGGAATGCCCGGGAAAGCGCTGCGGAGGGCGCGGACACCGTGGAGGCCTTCCGCGAGGAGCAGCGGAGTACCTGCTTCCAGCCAGTCCACGCCAGCACGGAGCGCCATGGCCGCGGTTTCGATGGCCTCATCGATGTTCGTGAGGTCGAGAGAGATCTGAACGATGGGCTCCATGACAGTGAGGGCAGCAGGTTGGGGAAATCATCAGGCGAGAATCTCGCGGATGACGTGTCCATGAACGTCCGTGAGGCGGTAATCGCGTCCCTGGTGATGGTAGGTGAGACGTTCGTGATCAAAGCCCATGCAATGGAGGATGGTCGCCTGGATGTCGTGGACGTGAACCGGATTTTCGGCGACATGGAAGCCGAGGTCGTCGGTGGCTCCGTGGACCGTGCCCGGCCGGATGCCGCCGCCCGCCATCCAGATCGAGAACGCCTGCGGATGGTGATCGCGCCCCATGGAGCGACCGAGCGATGGG
>JBIICE010000296.1:0-4061 GCA_044239025.1 Verrucomicrobiales bacterium | reverse complement strand
CCGGATTCTCCGTGATGTCGCCCGAAGGAGGCCTGCGGGCTGTCCCCCTCTTCGATTACCTCATGGTCGCATGGAATACCGGTTTCCAGGAACATGAAACCGTCATCCGTGCCGCCGCCCACGCCGGACGCGGCATCCTCCTCAAGAAGGTGCTTGCTTCCGGTCACCTCGCCGGAACCTCACCCGCAGCGGCCCTGAAGGCCGCTCAGGCGCTCCCCGGCAACCCAGTCATCCTCGCCGGCACCATCAACCCAGTCCACCTCTCGGAAAACATCAAGGCCCTCGCCGGAATCTGAGCTTCCTCCGCCTGACAGCTCCCGGGCCTTCACATCCCGGTAACCCGCTTGAGCGCATAGACCAGCCACCCGCACAGCTCCGTGTACAGTTCGTAATGATACAGGGTCTCCAGCTTGCCCTCTGCCACCAGTTCCATCGTCCGGTCAACATCCCCCGTATCAATGCCGAAACGCTCGGACATCACCAGCCTCGCCTGATTCAGCGCAAGGTACCACGATTCCACCTGATCCGGCGCAATCCGCAACTGGTCCCCCTCCCCGGACTCGGCCGCCAGCCCAGCCGCAAATTCCTCGAGATTGGCCGCAAAGCGTTCCTCCAGCTCCGGCCGCACGAATTCATCCCATTCCGCCTCGTCCTCCGGATCCGCATCGGCTTCAGCCACCGGACCCGGAAACAGCCTCCGCATCGCCCCTTCATGCCCCGAGGCATCAGCCAGCACCGGAACGGCTCGCAGCGCCTTCATCTCCCATGGCGTGATCTCCGTCACGTGCACGGTTCCGTTGCTCTGCATTCGGATCCTCATAAGCAACTCTCTCAGCCGCCTTTCTGCATCGACGCCAGCAACTGATGCGACTGCAGCTGCTGCGTGTAGTATTCCGCCCGCTCCCGCGGCCCGCTCCATACCACGCACTTCCCCCTGTGATGCACATCCAGCATCATGCTCTCCGCCTTTTCCTTCGGATAGCCGAACACTCTCTGAATCACCAGCGTCACGTACTGCATGAGATTCACCGGGTCATTGAAGACAACCACATTCCAGGGCGGTTCGGTCGCCGTTTCCTCCGACTCCACCGGGCGTACCACACGCTCGGGAGCCGTCACCACATCGCCTCCGGATGCCCGCGGCAAAACCGCCGCTGCCGCATCAGCCCCGGAAGGGAACGGGTCCTCTGTTTTCATGATCATCTGGTCTCAGTAACGCCGGAAGTGCCGACAGGGAACCTGCCGATTCCCGCAGAAATGACTCCACTCCCCCGTCGCCGCAATCGCTTTGCCGCCACTCGGCATACAGCAGACACTGGAGCAATGGCAGCATGCCCACACTGAATTCCACCGCATGCAGCGCCATCACGCTCACCCAGTGACCCGGTGCCCGGCCTTCCCGCACGGCCTCGCCATAACGCCGCAGCACCGGCAGATGACGCGCCCCAGTCCGCGCCGCGAGAACGGCTGCACCCGCCCGGCAGGATCTCACGCATGGAGGCAGCCGACCATCGAGTTCGGCCACGGTTTCCACCGCTCCCCGACGCCCCGCCTCCACGACCTGCAGCGCATGCGGGCCCCTCACCTCCAGAAATCCTTTTCCACTCGTCCGGGCACCCAGCACGGGCATCCGCGATCCCGCCAGCAGTACCCGCAGCACTCGCTGCAGTTCCGCCGCACCGCCACCTCCGCGCACCGCATAGATGGAAGGCTCCGGGCTCATGCCTGCTCCTCCAACGGCCAGACTTCCCGGAGAATGCGTTCCTGCACCTCCTTCATGCGCGCCGCATCCCCGGCCTCGTGGTCATCAAACCCCTGCAGATGCAGCATCCCATGCACCGCATACAGCACACACTCCCGCTCCACACTGTGCCCGAACTCGACCGCCCGGCGCTTTCCCGTCTCCACACTGATCAGAATCTCCCCATGATCAAAGGTGATCACATCCGTGGGCCCGGGATCGCCCAGAAATTCTCCATGCACCCGGCCAATGGCCGCGTCGTCCACCAGCGAAATCTCCACTTCGTCCAGTCCCGCCAGTCCCGCTGCCCGTCCGCTTTCCTCGCGCACCACCCGGCCCAACGCCTCCCGCACGGCCTCGGCCATCCGCGGCAGATCCAGCACCACCCCCTGATGATCATGAAGCGATAAATCGGGCATTCCGCCTCCCCTGCCCGCTCCGCCTTTGTCACGCAACCGTTCTTGCAGAGATTCACGCAACCCGGCACCTTGCCCACGGAAAAAAACACGGAACCCGCTCTGCCATGAGACTACTCCTTCCCGCCCTGCTCTGGATCCTGATCTCCCCGGCTCCCGCCGTCCCTCTGGTCAACCCAACCGACACCTTCCGCTACCGCAAGGGGACCTCCGCACCCCAGTCGAACTGGAAGTCCCTTTCTGATGCCCAGCTCGATGCCTCATGGCTCTCCGGCCCGGGGTTCCTCGGCTACGGCGACGGCTCACCCGGGACCGCCCTCACGGACATGCGCCAGACCACTGCTCCGGTCAATCCCGGCTACCTCACTTTCCTTGCCAGACGAACCTTCACCATCCCAGACGGATTGCCCGCATCGGAACGACTCTACCTCCGCACGGATTACGACGACGGCTTCGCTGCATGGATCATCGACGGCTCGGGCACACCGGTGGCAGGTGACTGGGCCAACATCACGGGCGTCACCACCACCCCACCGGCCGCCCCTTCCCCGGACCCGGCCTTCAATGCCTCGGCCAACGGCAATCACGAATGCTCATTCGGCAACAGTTCCCCCCAGCCTGCCCGCGTCACCGACCTCGGACCCGTCAGCGCTTTCCCCCCAGGCACCTACACGCTCTGCCTCATGGGCCTGAACGACAACCTCACCTCAAGCGACGCGATTCTGCACACCACCCTGTACACGGAATCCCCGCCCCCGCCCGTCACCCTCAACTGGACCAAGGCCAACAGCCCGTACACCTTCACTTCGTCGGTCACCGTCCCGGCCGGCAGTGTCCTCACCATCGAACCCGGTGTCACGGTCCGCTTTGCCACCGGCACCGGCCTCATCGTCAATGGCCGCATTGAAGCCATCGGCACCGCGGCGGAACCCATCACCTTCACAAGGTCAGGCACATCCGGAAACTGGGACCGCATCCGCCTCGAAAACACCGCGGGCACACGCCAGACCCAGCGCCTCGCGCACTGTCGCATCGAATGGGCCTCGACCACAAACAGCACCATCCGTGCGGCCAACACCAATCTGCAGCTCCTCAATGCCCGCTTCACCGATATCCGCACGCAGATGGTCGACATGACGGACTCGTCCTGTGAAATCTCGGACTGCAGTTTCTGCAGCATCGCCAGTGGCGAACTGATCCACTTCACCAACATGCCCTCCCAGGGATACGCCCTCATCCGGAACTGCACCTTCGGCACCCCGGGACAACCCGCCACTTCCGGCTACAATGACATCGTCGACTTCACCGGCGGCAACCGCCCCGGCCCCATCGTCCGCTTCATCGGAAATGTCTTCTACAATGGCGGCGAGGACGTCTTCGATATGGACGGCACCGACGCCCACATCGAAGGCAATGCCTTCTTCAATATCCGCAAGGACGCAGCCCGTGCCAGTTCCTCGAACTGCATCACAACCGGTGCCAATGGCTCGGACCTCTCGCAGCTCGTCATCTGCCGGAACTGGTTCCATAACGTCGAACACGCCTTCCTCGAAAAAAACCGCGGCACCGCCATCCTGCAGAACAATACCATCGTCCGCATCACTCCCAATCCCGTTTCCACGAACACCGGCGAGGCTCCCGGCGTCATCATATTCGGAGAACCATGGCGCGGAGACCCCTACGGCAGCGGCGTCATCTTCGAAGGCAATATCGCCACCGCCCTTCAGTTGACCGATCCTTTCCCTCTCCTCGCCGCCGCCCAGGCAGCCGGGGCCTTCTTCACCACGCGGACGAACTGCCTCGACGGATTCAATCTCGCCGGCGCGGGCAACCTCAACACGAATCCCCAGCTCGTTTCGGTCAACGGAACCGACTACACGAACTACCGCACCAATCTCGCACTC
>JBIICE010000295.1:0-4069 GCA_044239025.1 Verrucomicrobiales bacterium | reverse complement strand
TTCACCCTCCTGATCTGGTTCCTCGCCGGGAGAACGGATCCATTCCATGCCCCATGGATAGCACTCCCCGGTGGCTTCCACCTCGCAGCAGCATGCGCTGCACCACGCTATGCTGAGAGGGCAGGGAATGCCATCGACCGGATCGCCCAACGGATCCGCCTGATCCTCTCGGCGGTGGTTCTCGCCATTCTCCACCTCGCCGTTGTGTCCCCGACGGGAATCTTCCTCAGGATATGCCGCCACGACCCACTCCAGCGGCTGCCGTCATCATCTGCCCGCACCAACTGGCATGCGGCCCCCCCATTCAACGACACCCGCAGAATGTACTGAGCGGCTGGCACTGTCCTGCAGATCCCGGAAGTCCCGTGGCTGCCCGCACCCGGCTCGCATTCAGCCGCCCAGCACGCCGCCTGAAAGAGCTGCGGGACCAGCCCCAGACCGGAACGCATGAAGAGGCGCTCGCTCTGACGCTTACCTCGCGACGGCAGAACGCGGCGATGCTCAAACCCGAGGAAATCTGCCTTGCCAGCAGACCGCGCCAACGCGCGGAACGATCGGACACCGTGATCTCAGTCATGCCGCCACCATCCACCGGAAAACCGCCCGCGCGCACTCCGGCTTCGGTGTATTGCTAAGACGGCAACGAACTTCCCACGGTCGTGCCGGTGTTCCACAAACTCCCGGTTGCCTTAGATTTCGGTGTGCAGATGCCGGAACCGCCTGGGCAACCTGCCCTTGGCCTTGGCGTAACGCGGGTCAAACTCCCGCCCCCGGCGTCGAGCAGGGCGTTTGTGAAGAGAGATAACGGAGCGGGGGTTTTCCAACCCGCGTCAATGGAGGGCAAATATTCCTGCCCAGCATTTTCGGGAAGGTGGCGGGTTGGAAAACCCGCCCTCCTTTGATCCGCCTCCTCTCGGGACAAAACCGCCGAACCGATGGCCTCGGCGCAGGCGAGGATCCGGGCATGGACGGATTTGTGTTCGGATGTGGTGGGCATTCTGACGATGGAAATTACTGTCCGCCTGAGCCTCCGATGGGGTTCTGAACGTCGATCGCGGCTGCGCCGTGGCATGGTGGAAGGATCCCCTGCAGGCGGTGGGCCTATTCCAGAAGGCTTCGTTGCGCCGCAGTCGAAGGTCAGGAGTCAGGGAACCAACGGCACGCGGCCCCTGGGTGCGCTGCGCCCGTCCTCCTTGAGCTTCCTGAGGAGCGCCTGGAGTTCCCTGCGTCTCGCCTCTTCCTTGAAGTAGAGGTTGGTGGTTTCTCCCGGGTCTTGCGTTAGATCATAGAGTTGTCCCGGGGCGTCGGGTTCCTGTTCGGGGAGGGCATATGGTGCCAGGTCGCCTTCGTATTTGTTTCCGCCCGATCCCCTGTGGTCGAGGTATTTCCAGTTCCCCTGGCGGATCTGGAACTGGCCTTGGAAACTCTGCGTGAGAAGATGGGGCCGGATTGGCTTGTCTTCAGCCTGTTTTCCAAGCATCACGGGCAGCAGGTCGAAGCTGTCCACCGCCACCTCGTCGGGAAGCACGGTTCCGGTGGCAGACGCGAGGGTGGCGAAGATGTCCGTGGTGTTCATCATCTGCCCGGTGACCTGCTGGGGAGGGATCTTCGAGGGCCAGCGGGCGATGAAGGGAACGCGGTGGCCCCCTTCCCAACCGTCGCGCTTCATGCCCCGCCAACCGCCGACGGGATCATGGTTGTGATCCTCGCGCATCCAAACGACGTGACGGGTCTCGGCCCCATTGTCGGCATGGAAGAGGATGAGTGTTTCGTCGTCGATCCCGTTTTCCTTGAGCAGGTCGACGAGGCGGCCGACGAGGACATCGAGTTGATGCACGAAATCCCCGCGCGGGCCGGCTTTGGTGGCCCCTGCGAACTCGGGGGCCGGCAGCACCGGAGCGTGGGCGATCTGGGTAGAAAGCACCGCGCAGAACGGTTGTTCCGGATGGCTGTTCCGGTGCGTGGTGATGAACGCGCGCATCTTGTCATAGAAGAGCAGATCCGCTTTCGCGAACTCGTAACCGGGTGCCACCCATCCCTCGTCGTTGTCCCAGCGCCACTTGCCCCCCGGATTGGGCAGCGTTTCCCGGTCGTGCTGGTGATCCGGTGGCACGGGAACCATGCCGTTCTCGATGTAGAGGTAGAGCGGATCGGTGCCCGGGCAGTTCGGGGTGACGAACGATTCGTCGAAGCCGCGGGCGTTCGGGCCGTCGGCCAGCGGGGTGCTTTTCGCGTAATCGATGAAACGCGGACCGCCGCGGACCCGCTGGCCATCCTTGTCGAGCCACGTCAGGCCGACGTGCCACTTGCCGAACACGCCGGTGCGGTATCCCTGTCTGCGGAGCATGTCGCCGAGCGTGACGGTGCCGGGTTTGAGGTAGCTAGGCCCGCCGGCACCCTCGAAGGCACCCCCGCCGCCTCCGGTCGAGCGATAGATCTGCTGGCCGGAAAACAGGCTGTAGCGCGAGGGCGAGCAGATCGTCGATGAGCTGTGCGCGTCGGTAAAGCGGATCCCCTCGGCGGCCATGCGGTCGATGTGGGGTGTCTGGTAGGCCGCCTTCGGGTTGTAGCATGAAAGGTCGCCCTGCCCGAGATCATCGGCGTAAACGATCACGATGTGGGGCGGTTTCGCGGCACTGGCGGGTGCCAGCCATGCCGCGCTGGCCAACAGCACTGCGGCAAGGCCTCGGGCCGGGCGGGATGATAGCTGCAATTTCATTGGGCGGCTGTTGCTTGCCTATTTATGCAAAGGCAGCAAGGCCTCGGCAAATGCCTTGCTCATCGGCGCGAAGATCTTCGCACTGCCAGAATAGTGGTAACCGCCATGGGAAGCGCCTTTGAGGGCCTCCCTGTCTTTGGGTGAAAGCACATCAAAAGGTCTGTCCCCCTATCGCCCAACTATCGGCACGGCAGAGGTCTGGCTGGTCTGCGGGGCGGCCGGGGTGCGCGCATCGCAGGGGAGACGGGTGTGCCCGACTTGGCGGAAGGATCCCCTGCGGACGGCGGGCCTCATCCCAGAAGGCGTCGCGGCGTCCAGCAAGGAGGGCACCAGCAGGAGCGCCAAAAGCGATTGCGTTTCCGGTATAATCCATAATTTCCATAATCATGAGCAAGGATCGGGGTTATTCATGGGAGACGGATGCGTCGATGGTATCGTGCGTAGGTGCGGAGGAGTGGGAACGGTTGCGGGAAGCCGTGGAGGCAGCGAAGCGGATTGTGGATGTGAGCTATCGGCGGGCGGTGGGTGAGGTTGAAGTGATGCGGATGGTAGTGCGAGAGCGAGGGGAAGTGAGGGGACGGGGGTTTGGCGGAAGATTTTTCCGGCCGGACGGTCGGATCAGAGGAGAGTGGGTGACGGTTGTGGGGAGTGGTGGGGAAGGGGATTTGGGAGCGCTTGACGGGGGGAGTCGGGCGTGGGAGAGGTTAGCATGAGTTGTCGGATCCGCTGATCCGGCGACGGGCCGTCTGGACTCAGCATGAAGCGATCACTCAACCTGACCATGTTTCTGCTGGCGATGGGAATCGTCACGGGGGAAGCATTGCCTCGGGAAGCTGCGGTTGAGGCGATGCTGGTTCCGCCGGGCGGGAAGGTGCTGATGAAGTCGGGTGATCCGCTGATGGATCGTCTGTGGGGTGTGGCCGACCGGCAGTTGAAGCGCCGGGGCCGAGAGGTATCGGATCGGGTTCCGCTGAGGAATGGTGGCGTTCTGTCCGGAATGGCCGGGGATTTCCGGGATCTGGAACGGAATGAGTTGGCGGTCGATGAGTTGGAGATGTTGCCGGTGAATCTGGTGGTGCGGCCGGATGGGGGTAGTTTGATCCGTCATATGGCACCGGCACCGGACGAGTCTGCAGCGTTGGATGATGGGGTGGTGATTTCCAGTGGGTTGACGGGATCAGGGATGGCGGTGATGCGGGAACCGTCTCCTGAGGAGGTGAATCAGCGTGAGGAATTGGATTTTCCAGATGACTCGGGGCGGGAAGTTCCGCTGCGACGGGATCCGGGGCGGGATGTACCAATGCCTGGGGTGCCGGTGGTTCCGGCGCGGTTGGTCGCGGCGGGGATGGT
>JBIICE010000375.1:0-4087 GCA_044239025.1 Verrucomicrobiales bacterium | reverse complement strand
TTCTGGAGAGCGCTGCGGGTCACCTTGGTCGGATCGACAACACCCGAGGCGATGAGGTCCTCGAATTTGCCGGTCGCCACGTTGTAGCCTTCGCCGCCCTTGCCCTTCTTGACGTGCTCGACGATGAGCGCGCCTTCCACGCCGGCGTTGGCCGCCAGCGTGCGGAGCGGAGCTTCGATGGCGCGGCGCACGATGTCGGCTCCGGTGGCTTCGTCACCCTTGAGCTTGAGACCGTCGAGGGCCTTCTGAGCGCGGAGGAGTGCGGTGCCACCGCCGGGGACGATCCCTTCTTCCACCGCAGCACGGGTGGCGTGGAGGGCGTCTTCGACGCGGGCCTTCTTCTCCTTCATTTCCGTTTCGGTGGCCGCACCGACGTGGATCACGGCCACACCGCCGGCGAGCTTGGCGAGGCGTTCCTGAAGCTTCTCGCGGTCGTAGTCCGAGGTGGTTTCCTCGATCTGGCGCTTGAGCTGGGTCACACGGCCCTGGATGGCGTCCTTCTTGCCGGCTCCTTCCACGATCACGGTGTTCTCCTTCTCGATGGAAATGCGCTTGGCGCGGCCGAGTTGTGTCACTTCGATCGACTCGAGCTTGAGGCCGAGGTCTTCGGTGATGCACTGGCCACCGGTGAGGATGGCAATGTCTTCAAGCATGGCCTTGCGGCGGTCACCGAAGCCAGGGGCTTTGACGGCGACGGCGTTCAGGGTGCCGCGGAGCTTGTTCACCACGAGGGTCGCAAGGGCTTCCCCTTCAACATCTTCCGCGATGATGAGGAGCGGCTTGCCGCTCTTCGCCACTTTCTCGAGAAGCGGCAGCATATCCTTGAGATTGCTGATCTTCTTCTCGTGAATGAGGATGTAGGCATTGTCGAGGGTCGAGGTCATGGCCTCCGGATCCGTCACGAAGTACGGAGAGAGGTAACCCTTGTCGAACTGCATGCCTTCCACCACGTCGAGCGTCGTCTCGATGGACTTCGCTTCTTCCACGGTGATCGTGCCGTCCTTGCCGACCTTGTCCATGGCATCGGCGATGATCTTGCCGATTTCCTTGTCCCAGTTGGCGGAGACCGTGGCGACCTGAGCGATTTCCTTGGTGTCCTTGACGGGCTTGGAGATCTTCTTCAGCTCTTCCACGAGAACTTCCGTGGCCTTCATGATGCCGCGCTGCAGCGAGGTCGGATTGGCACCGGCAGTCACGTTGCGGAGACCTTCCTTGTAGATCGCTTCGGCGAGGACCGTGGCCGTGGTGGTGCCGTCACCGGCGATGTCGCTGGTCTTGCTGGAGACTTCACGCACGAGCTGGGCACCCATGTTTTCATAGGGGTCGGCCAGTTCGATCTCCTTGGCGACGGTCACGCCGTCCTTGGTGATCGTAGGGGATCCGAACTTCTTGTCCAGAATGACGTTGCGTCCGGCAGGCCCGAGGGTTGCCTTGACAGCTTTGGCGATTTTTTCCACGCCGCGCAGGAGGGCCTGACGGGCGCTTTCATCGAAGTTGAGTTGTTTTGCCATAGGGTAATGAATTCAGTAGGTTGGTTTTTGGGATATCTGCTTACTTCTTGACGATGCCGAGGATGTCGGACTCGGAGATGATGAGGTGTTCCTCCCCATCCACTTTGACCTCGGTTCCGCCGTACTTCGAGATCAGGACCGTGTCGCCGGCCTTGACGGTGAACTCGATGGTCTTGCCATTGTCGTCCCTGCCGCCGGTTCCGAGGGAGATGACCTTGGCTTCCTGGGGCTTCTCCTTGGCATTGTCCGGGAGGTAGATGCCGCCGGCCGTCTTGTCTTCACTTTCGATGCGCTTGACGAGAACGCGCTGTCCGAGGGGTTGGATTTTAGCCATGTTGGTTGTTTCTGTGTTGTTTTGGGTTTTTGCTTTGGTGGGCATTGGGAAATGCTGTGGTTTGGGGTTGTTTGTGGATCCCTGTTTTCTTGGGGGAATTATTTACGGTCTTCATCGACCACTTCAAAGTCGGCATCAACGACCTTGCCCTTGGCCTGGCGGGGTTCGCTGGAGGCTGCCTCTGTTTCATCGGGCGGCGCGGCGGCGTTTCCGGCTCCTCCGAACCCGGCCGATTGGGCAGCCGCGGCGGCCTGGCTGAAGATCACTTCCAGTTCATCCGAGGCAGCCTTGATGGCATCATTGTCATCGGAGGCCATGGCGTCGCGGATTTTCTGGATCCTGTCCTCGATCGGCTTCTTCTGCTCGTCGGTGAGTTTATCACCGAGTTCGCTCAGTTGTTTCTCGACCTGAAAGACCAGAGAGTCGGCCTTGTTGCGGACTTCCGCGGATTCCTTGCGGCGGCGGTCTTCTTCGGCATGGACCTCGGCATCGCGTTTGGCGCGGTCGATTTCATCCTGGCTGAGTCCGCTGGATCCCTTGATGGAGATCTGCTGGGATTTGCCGGTTTTCTTGTCCTTCGCCGAGACGTGGAGGATGCCATTGGCATCGATGTCGAAGGTCACTTCGATCTGGGGAACGCCGCGCGGGGCCGGGTCGATGCCTTCGAGCTTGAAGGTGCCGAGCGTTTTGTTGTCGCGGGCCATGGGGCGTTCGCCCTGCACGATGACGATCTCGACTCCTGGCTGGCTATCGCTGGCGGTGGAGAACACCTCGGTCTTTTTGAAGGGGATGGTGGTGTTCCGCGGAATCATGGGGGTGGCGACCGCCCCCATGGTTTCGATGGCGAGGGTGAGCGGGGTGACGTCGAGCAGGAGGATGTCCTTGACGTCGCCCTGGAGCACGCCGCCCTGGATCGCCGCGCCGATGGCGACGACTTCGTCCGGGTTGACGCCCTTGTGCGGTTCCTTGCCGGCGAGTTTGCGGGCGGTTTCCACCACTTTGGGCATGCGGGTCATGCCGCCGACAAGGACGAGTTCGTCGACCTGGCTCGTGGAGACCTTGGCGTCCTCGATGCATTTGCGGACAGGGGAGACGGTCCGCTCGAAGAGGTCGTCGCAGAGTTGTTCAAGCTGTGCCCTCGTGAGGGTCTTCATGATGTGCTTCGGCCCGGAGGCGTCGGCAGTGATGAAGGGAAGGTTGATGTCGTAGCTCTGGCTGGAACTGAGCGCGATCTTGGCCTTTTCCGCTTCCTCCTTGATCCGCTGGATGGCATCGGGCTGGCCCTTGAGGTCCATCCCGGTGTCGGCTTTGAACTCGGCGAGGATATGGTCGATGAGTCGGTTATCCCAGTCATCGCCCCCGAGATGGGTGTCGCCGTTCGTGGCAAGAACTTCGAAGACCCCGTCACCGATGTCGAGGACCGAAATGTCGAAGGTGCCACCGCCAAGGTCGTAGACGGCGATCTTTTCGTCCTTCTTCTTGTCGAGACCGTAGGCCAGCGAGGCTGCCGTCGGTTCATTGATGATGCGGCGGACATTGAGTCCGGCAATTTCACCGGCTGCCTTGGTCGCATTGCGCTGCGAATCGTTGAAGTAGGCGGGGACCGTGATCACGGCGTCAGTGATGGTTTCGCCGAGTCGGGCCTCCGCATCCGCCTTCAGTTTACCGAGCACCATGGCTGCGATCTCCTGGGGACTGTAGACCTTTTTCTCGCCGGCCACTTCCACTTCGATGTGAGCGTCGCCGTTGGAGGCTGGCACGATGCGGTACGGAACATTTTTGTCCGCATCCGACAGTTCACTGAACTTCCGTCCAATGAGCCGTTTTGCGGAGAATACCGTGTTGCGGGCATTGGTGACCGCCTGACGCTTGGCGGCTTGGCCCACGAGGCGCTCACCGGTTCTGGTGAAAGCGACGACGGATGGGGTGGTGCGGGCTCCTTCCGAGTTCTCCAGGACCATCGGCTCAGCGCCGTCCATGATGGCCATGCAGGAATTGGTTGTGCCGAGGTCGATGCCGAGAATCTTGCCCATAGGTGTCAGGTGTTTTTGAGGTTTCGTTTTCGCTTAGTCTTTGCACGCGGCGTGCCAGAGGGTTTTTCGGAATCTTAATAGGTTGATCTACAATGACTTACGGAATTCCAGAAGCCTGCGCCGAAATGCCCACGCTGTCGAGTTTGCGCCAAATTGTCGCAGTCATGCGGTCAGAATGACGCAACGGGGCGAATTGGCAGGGCGGGGCT
>JBIICE010000086.1:0-16275 GCA_044239025.1 Verrucomicrobiales bacterium | reverse complement strand
TCCGGTCCGCATTTCCAACCCCTGTCTGGCTTGATCCGGGCAGGGGTTGTTTTTTGGGGACAGGAATGGTCGGTCAGGAAACCGGATCGCGGGAGGATGGGTCGATGCCTGCGGGCGTCCTGCGCGCGGTGGCGGGGTGACCGGGGGAAAGGGCATTTTGCCTCAACGGATCTTCCCGCATCGTTGGGGCGGTGGGCCGCCATGACGATTTCCGGGCAGGGCCCGGGTTTCATGGCCGGACCGGGAATCCGCTTGGATTCAGGAGAGGGAGGCGAGGTAATCGGCTTCCGGGAGGAGGGCCTCGATCTCCGCGGTGTTGTCCGGGGCGATGCGGAAGAGCCAGCCAGCGCCGTAGGGATCGGAATTGACGAGCGAGGCATCGGCGGCGGCGGCGGCATTGACCTCCGTGATTTCGCCGGAGACCGGGGCGTAGATATCCGAGGCGGCCTTGACTGATTCGATGACGGCGATGGATTCGCCGGCTTTGACTTTGCGGCCCGGCTTGGGGAGTTCGAGGTAGACGACGTCGCCGAGTTCCTTCTGAGCGTGGTCCGAGATGCCGACGGTGGCGTGCGGGGAACCGGCGGTGATCCATTCGTGGGAACGGGCGAAGCGGGCGTTGGCTGGGGCGGACATGGGGATGAGGGTTCGGGTTGGGAATTCTGGTGGGGGCGGCGGGGAAGAGAATCAGGCCGGGGAGGGTTTCCGGTAAAACGGTTTCCTGACAATTTCCGCGGGCCAGCGGTTGCCGCGGATTTCGATTTCGAGCGGGGAGCCGACTGCGGCTGATTCCGGCGGGAGGTAGGCCATGGCGATGCCCGTGCCGAGGGAAGGGGAGACCCCGCCGCTGCAGAGTTCGCCGATGGTTTGTCCGGCGTGGATGACCGCGTAGTGTGGCCGCGGGGGCGGGGCACCGGGAGCCATGCGGATGGCGGCAAGGCGCGAGGGAAGGCCTGCTGTTTTCTGGAGCACGAGGGCGTCGCGTCCCGTGAATGGGCCTTTTTCCATGTCCACGAAGAAGCCGAGGCCGGCTTCGAGCGGGGTGCGGTCCGGTGAGAGGTCGTTTCCGTTGAGAGGGTAGCCCATTTCGAGGCGGAGTGTATCGCGGGCTCCGAGACCGCAGGGAGTGGCACCGGCGGCGAGGGCCAGTTGCCACCAGGTCACCGCGCTGGAGGCCGGGCAGAAGAATTCGAATCCGTCTTCCCCTGTGTAGCCCGTCCGGCAGACGAGGCACTTCTCACCCTGCAGCGAAACCGAGACCGCGCCATTGCGCGGGGGCAGGGAGCACTGCCCGGCCGTCATGGCATGGAAAACCTCGGCGGCGCGGGGACCCTGGATGGCCATGGCGGCCCAGTGCGGGCTCTCGTCACGCAGCGTGATTCCGGGAATGCTGTGTCGGGCGAGCCATGTGCGGTCCTCGTCGAGCCGGGCGGCATTCACCACGAGAAACCATTGGTCTGCGGCGAGACGGTAGGCAATGAGGTCGTCGATGACGCCCCCGTTTTCGTTGAGGAGGAGCGTGTACTGGCCTTCCCCTGGCTGGAGGGCGGCCGTGTTGTTGGTGAGGAGGCCATTGAGCCATGCGGTGGCCTGCGGACCCGTCACGAAGAATTCCCCCATGTGGGAAATGTCGAAGATGCCGCAGGACGAGCGGACCGCGAGATGTTCCGCCGAAATTCCAGAATACTGGACAGGCATGTTCCAGCCGGCAAACGGCACCATACGGGCATTGAGGGCGAGATGGGCCTCGAGGAGGGGCGACTGGAAGAGAGTTGAAGCGTCCACTTCCACTATGCTGGACACGGCTCCATGATTGTCAAAGGGCGAATCCCGGGAAAGCGTTTGCTTGTGCGCATGCGGCGGTGTCATTGAAGATGTAGAGAAAGCAGGACATGAGTATTTTTGATCGACTTGAGCGGCGCATCGGCTGGGTGGCAGTACCCGGGCTGGTGAAGTACATTGCGATGTTTCAGGTACTGGTCTTTGTGCTGATGCGTTCGCGTCCGGATTTCGGGTCGCTGCTGACCCTGGAATTGGACAAGGTGCTTGGAGGGCAGGTGTGGCGGCTCTTTACGTTTTTGTTTGTGCCTTCGGCGGGGAGTCTGTTCTGGTTTGTGTTCGCGGCGATGTTTCTGCTCTTCATGGCCGAGTTGCTCGAAGGGATACTGGGGCCATTCCGGCTGACGTGTTACGTGCTGCTGTTTCTGGTGACGCAGTGGCTGGGATTGTTTCTGTTTGGCTGGCTGCCGGGGGTGGGGCTGCTGGCACCGTCGCTTTTCATCAGCAATCTGTTCTTTGCCTTGGCTGCGATGGCTCCGCGGACGGAAATCCGGCTGTACTTTGTGGTGCCCGTGCAGATCCGCTGGATTGCGCTGCTGGATCTGGCGTTGATTGTGTACAGCTGTGTGCGGGCTCCGGTATTGTTCCCGGTGATGCTCTGGGGGTTGGTGCCGTTTGTGCTGATGTTTGTGCCGGGATGGGTCCGGGAATGGCGGCAGCGGGCGAAGTCCGGGGTGCGGCGGGCCGAGTTCAAGGCGCAGTCGCTTCCCGAGGACGAAGCCTTTCACAGCTGCAAGGTGTGCGGGCGGACCGACCGGGGGAATCCCGAACTCGAGTTCCGGGTGGCGGGCGATGGGGAAGAGTACTGTGGAGAGCATCTGCCGGAATAGGGAGCGATGGGCCTGTTCCCGATGCTGGCCGACGAGCTGGGACCGCTGGTGCAGGAAGCTGCCGACGGCGGGGTGATGGTAGGGACGTCGTCGTGGAAGTATCCGGGCTGGATCGGTCAACTGTACGATGCCGGGCGGTATGCGGTGCGTGGACGCCTCGCGCAGACGAAGTTCGAGAGGGAATGCCTGAGCGAGTACGCCGAGGTTTTCCGGACGGTGTGTGTGGACGCCACGTACTACCGGTTTCCTGACCGGGAAATGCTCGAGGGACTGGCGGGGCAGGTGCCGGATGGCTTCCGCTTCGGGTTCAAGGTGACGAGCGAAGTGACCGTGAAGGACTTTCCGAAGCTGCCGCGCTATGGAGTGCGTGGCGGGCGTGAGAACCCGGATTTTCTGAATGCGGAATTGTTCCGCGGGGCCTTTCTGGGGCCATGCGCGAGCATCCGGGAGAAGGTGGGGATTCTGATGTTTGAATTCTCGCATTTCCATCCCGGGCAATTCGCACGGGGACGGGAATTCGTGGAGCGGCTCGACGGTTTTCTTGGGGAATTGCCGACGGGCTGGCGTTATGGGGTGGAGATCCGGAACCGGACCTTTCTGCATCCCGAGTACTTCGCGGTGCTGCGGCGTCATGGCGTGGTGCATGTCTACAACCAATGGACCGACATGCCTCCGGTGGCCGAGCAGATGGCGATGGCGGGCTCCGGTGCAGCCGATGGCGTGGCGGCGGCGAGGTTTCTTCTGACTCCCGGCCGGGAATACGAAGCGGCGGTGAGCGCCTTCAGTCCGTACCGGGAAACGAAGGAAATCGATGCGGGAGCGCGGGAAGCCGGGGCCCGCCTCGTGGTGGCCGGGATGGCTCCGCGGAAGCCTGGCAGCGCGTGGATTTACGTGAACAACCGGCTCGAAGGCAGTGCGCTGCAGACGATCCGGGCCATGCTGCTCGCTGCCCGGATGAGCCGCATGGCGTCGGCATGAGCTGCGATTTGCGCTTCCGGCCAGCCGGCGGAGCCCGTATCTCAGGGCGGTGCACGGATCCGCTTTCCTGACAATGTTCCGGCTGCTGCTGCTGCTTCCGGTCGGCCCGGCTGCGGCTGGTCCGGTATTCGTCAATGAACTGCACTACGATAACGCCGGAGCTGATGCCCAGGAAGGGGTGGAAGTGGCCGGACCCGCGGGGACTGTGCTCAGCGATTACAGCCTCGCCTTCTGCAACGGCACCGGCGGCGGCGAATACCTGACCGTGAATCTGAGCGGAGTGATCCCGTCAGAGAGCGGCACGGGATTCGGAGCGGTCTGGGTGCCCGTGAGCGGCATCCAGAATGGAGCCCCGGATGGCCTTGTCCTCTACCGCCGCAGTACCCGGGAAATTCTGCAGATGCTCTCATGGGAAGGAGAACTGGTGGCCACCGCGGGAGTGGCATCCGGCAGGACCCTTCCGGACATCGGGGTCAGTCAGAATGGCAGCGATACCGCCGAGCAGACCCTGCAGCTGACCGGACGCGGCAACACCGCGGCGCAATTCCAGTGGGCCGGGCCGCGCCAGGCCAGCCGCGGTCGGCTCAATGCCGGGCAGGAAATCACAGGCGCGGGACAGCAAGTGACCGCGGCGGCCTTTGTTCCATCGCAGCTCCGGGAAGGAGGCAGCGTGCTCCTCGAAATCCGCATGGATCCTCCGCCGGCAGCGCCCGTGGAGCTGCGGCTGCGCATGGATCCACCGGGAACCCTGAGCCTTCCGGAACGCCTTGTCGTTCCCGCCGGAGGATTGCTGAGCCTTGCGGTGGCCGCACCGTCCGATGGCGTGGTGTCCGGTTATCGGAATGTCGTGCTGGAGCTGAGCGATGCCACGGGCCAACGGAACCCAGCGTCGGCCGTTCTTGGGATCATTGATGGCGACCGTCCCCGGGGAGCGCCGTCCGGTTCCCTCAGGGTGATGTCGTTCAACGTGCTCACAGGAGTGGGCGCGACGGGCAGCGATGCCGGGCGGGCGGCCCGTGAAGTGATCGAGCGGATCAGTCCCGACGTGATCCTGTTTCAGGAAGTCGCCAGCGCCGGAGATTTCGGGGATCTGGTGGCCTTGCTGCGCGAGGCAGGCTTTCCGGCGACCGCCGAGACTCTGGCGCTGCGTGGTGATGACTTTGCCGGTGAACCACTCGTGCGCGGGGATCTGTCCGGAACGCAGGATGCGGCCGTCGTGGTGGCGTCGCGCTGGCCCCTGCGTCAACGCGTCCAGATCGGACGGGGAATGAGCGGGCGGCGGGAAATCACGCGCTATCCGATGTTCGCCGTGGTCGATGTGCCGTGGCTGGAGGCCGCCGATGACCCGGCGGTCGTCAGTCTCCATCTGAAGGCCAGCCGCAGCGATGCTGATTCGTTCCGCCGGGCGCTCGAACTGTATCGTCTGCGCGAAGGCCTCGCGGCTCTGGGTTTCGGCGGAGGTCCGCAGCCACTGGTCGTGGGCGGCGACTTCAATGAAACCGACTGGATGCCGCAGGCCGTGTCGTACCGCACGGATGCGGCTGCCGTGCAGGTGCCCGGGACGCCTTTTGCCGATGGATCGTCGTTGCCAGTTTCCTTTCTCGCAGGGGCCGATCTCGCGTCGGGTATCGTGCTGCCGTACCGGGTCTTTCCGCACAGTGGCATGAATCCCGCGGGGCTGCGCGCCCTTGATCTGCGGCAGGGCGATGGCGTCAATGCGGTGACCTGGCCGGGCGGCGAGGCGAAGCTCGATTACCTGTTCGTGAGCGAGAGACTTGCCGCCATGGGAGCAAGCTCCGGAGAAATCTTCGAGAGTCGCGTGGACGCATGGGCGGATGGACTCCCCAAGCGCGCCGCGTCGGCGGATGCCGTCCTCAGCACGGAGGCCTCCGATCACTTGGCGGTTTTTGCGGACATTCCGATGCAGGAGATGCCGGGGCTGGGAATGGAACTGAAGATGCCGCGGCTCGAGGAAGGGGCGGCCGGTTCCGAGCTTACGGTCCGGCTGACCGCGCCGTCGGATCGTGATGTGACCGTATCGCTGCGTTCCTGGCGGGACGGACGGCTGCGGATTCCGGATCTGCTGATTCCGGCGGGATCGCTGACGGGAACCGTGCCGCTGGACGTGCCGTGGCTGGTATCGCCCGAGCCGCACCGCTTCGTCATGATCGAAGCGACCGCCGCGGGATTCCGTCCGGCCTATGCGAGGCTCGAAGTGCGGAACCGCGAGGCGTCCGGGCAATTGATCATCACGGAGTATGCCGAACCCAGCGGGGCTGGCGGTGGCCGCGCCATCGAAGTGATGAATGTGAGTGGCGAGACCATTGATTTCGCGGGGCAGCCGCTCCTGGTGCGCCGCTTCAGCAATGGCGCGTCCGATGGGATCAATGACGCCAGGGTTTCCTCCGGCTGGCTGGGGCCGGGCCACGTGGTGGTGATTGGAGACGAGGCGGCGGGGCAGGCGCTGGTTGCGCAGGGATGGCTCGCTGCTGCGGACTTCGCCAGCGCTCCCGACGGCACGGTCTACCGCCAAGCCGACGGACGGGCTGTCTTTGTGTGCGACCGCATGAGCTTCACCGGCAACGACGCCCTCGAGCTGGTGCTGGGCGCGCAGCGCTGCGATGTTTTCGGTGAAATCGGGCACAACCCCGGCGACGCCTGGCGTGGACCAGGGAACGAATCGACTGCTGATGCGGTGCTGCAATTGCGCGGGACCGTGGCCACCGGCAGCGGGGGCTGGCGCGAACCCGGCCGACGCTTCGCGCTCGGCCCGGCGGGCCTTGCCGGATTCGGTGCGCCACCGCTGATCACGGACCCATGGATTGCGTGGGCGGCTTCGGCGGGGCTCACCGGCCTCCGCGCGGCCCCCACGTCCGATGCCGATGGCGATGGAGCCATGAATCTTCTGGAATACGGGATGCTGAGTGCCCCCGCCGATGGTGCGTCTCTGCCGTTCATGGCTCCGGATCCCGGAGGCATCACGCGAACGTTGCGCACGTCCGATGCGGCGCTGCGTTTCACGGTCGATGAATCCGATGACCTGCGCACGTGGCGGCAGGCGGCAGGCGTGGAAACGGTGCTGCAATCGCTGCCGGGCGGCGATGTGCGCGCGCGCTTCGATCCCCGGAACTGGGCAGGGGGCAGCCCCCGCTGGTACCGTCAGCGCGTCGTCCGCGAATGAGCCCGATCCGCGTTCGCTCGGAAGGGATGCCGGTGCCATTGGTGGCCGTCCGCGGAAATTTCCGGAATCGTGTCGGAAAAAGCTTGTCCGGCCTGCGGTCGTTGCGGTAGCAGCCCAGGAATCCAATCTCCAATTCATCATGATCCGCCAGACTCTGACCGCCCTTGCTGCCGTTGCCGTTGTGTTTTCCGCCACCGCGGGACGGGCCGCCGCCGACGACCACGAAATCATCGAAGCAGCCATGAAGGGCGGATTCAAAGGCGATGATTCCCTCGTGAAGAAAGTGGTGGGCGGCACGGCCACCAGGGAGGAAATGGCGAAGCTCAAGGAATACTGCGATGCCCTCGTGAAGGTGAAGCCGCCCGTGGGCGATGAGGCCTCGTGGAAGGAAAAGACCGAAGCGATGGCCAAGGCCATGGCCGGCGTGCACGCCGGCGAAGCAGATGCCGTCAAGGCCTTCGAAAAAGCCTCGAACTGCAAGGCCTGCCACGAAGTGCATCGTCCCAGGAAGAAGTGAGCGGACGCCCTGGCGTCCCGCGCTTATTTTTCCGGCGCACCCATGGCGTCGGCCAGGAACTCGGCGGTCCGCTGATCCGCCCAGCGCGTGAGGTTGCCTCCTGATCCCGGGAAGCCCACATGTCCCCCGTGTTCCGGTGACTCGAGGTGAAAGTGAGCATGCTGCCGCGCGACGCTCTCCGGGAACGATTCCGGAGCCAGCATGGGGTCGTTGCGCGCATTGAGGAGAAGGGCGGGAACAGTGAGCCGCGGCAGAAGCGGCAGAGCCGATGAACGTGCCCAGTAGTCCTCCGCGGAGGCGAATCCATTGAGCGGGGCCGTGACCAGTTCATCGAAGTCGCGGATCGTGCGAATCCGCTGGAGATCGCCCCGGCGGCACCATCCCGGGAAGCGCCTGGCCTTGTCCCACGCCTTGGGAAGGAGGGTGCGGAGGAAGCGCCGGAGGTACAGCCGGTTGAGCGGATCCGTATCAATGGCGTGGGCGCTGGAGGCGAGATCGACGGGAGCCGAGATGGCGACGACCGCGCTCAGCGGGGGCGGCGGCGGAGCTTCCGCCGCATATTTGAGGGAAAGATTCCCGCCAAGGCTGAAGCCGACGAGCGCCACGTGCGCGTAGCCGGGCGCAGCGTGGTTCACGACGGCGCGGAGGTCGTCCGAGGCCCCGCTGTGATAGGTGCGGGGCAGACGGTTGGGAACGCCACCGCAGCTCCGGTAGTTCCATGCGAGCACGTCCCATCCGCACGCGTGCAGCCGACCGGCCATGCTCCGCACATAGGAAGCCTCAAGGCTACCCTCGAGCCCATGCGACAGGATCGCCAGCCGTCCGGCCGATGACCGCTCAAGCCAGGCGAGGTCAAGGAAATCGCCATCGTCCAGTTCCAGCCGTTCCCAGCGGTTCCATGGCTGGCGCGGAGCGGGAAAAAACGAGGTGGCCATGGTGGCCGCATGCCCGCTCCGGAGGAAACGCGGGGATTGGTAGGATGATGCGAGGAGAGGCATGAGCGGGGCAGGGAAGCGTCCCGCACAGAGGTACGGGCGGAGGGATTGCGACCGGAAAGGATTTCCCGTAACGCAGAGACGAATCTGGATTCAGTTTCCTGTAAAACCATGAAAATTTCCCTGCTGCCATGTCTCTTCCTGCTGCTGCCCGTGGCCGCCTGTCCAGCCGCGGAGGCACCCGCCGCCCGGCGCAATGTCGTCCTGCTGTTCGCGGACGACTGGCGGCACGATACCCTCGGCTGCGCCGGAAATCCTGTCGTGCAGACCCCTCACCTCGACCGCCTCGCGGCGGAAGGCGTGCGCTTCACCCGGAACTGCGTGACGACTTCGATCTGCGGAGTCAGCCGGGCCAGCGTTCTCACGGGGCAATGGATGTCGCGTCATGGCAACGAAGCCTTCCAGGCATTCCGCACCCCGTGGGCCGATACCTATGCCGGGCGTCTGCGCGCTGCGGGATATCACGTCGGCCACGTCGGGAAATGGCATAATGGAAAATTTCCCGCTGCGGAATTCGACTTCGCACGCTCGTACGCCGGGACGCACTGGATGAAGCGATCCGGCGGCGGACGCGTGCACGTCACGAGGCGCAATGAGGTCGATGCCCTTGAATTCCTGCGGACGCGTCCGGCGGACCGGCCGTTCTGTCTGACCGTGGCCTTTTTTGCGACCCATGCCGAAGACGGCCATCCTCAGCAGTTTCTGCCGCAGGAGGAAAGCCTGGCATGGTACCGCGACGTCACCATTCCGGTGCCTGAAAATGCCGGAGACGAATCGTTCCGCCGCCTCCCTTCCTTCCTCGCCAACGAGAAGAACGAAGGCCGCCGCCGCTGGCACTGGCGCTTTGACGAGCCCGGCAAATACCAGGAAATGATGAAGAACTACTACCGTCTCGCCACGGAAGTCGATGCGGTCTGCGGCAAGGTCGTCGACGAACTCGGCAAGCAGGGCGTGCTGGGCGAAACGCTCGTCGTCTTCACCACCGACAATGGCTATTTCCACGGAGAACACGGGCTCGCCGACAAATGGTACCCCTTCGAGGAAAGCATCCGGACGCCGATGATTGTGCGCGACCCCCGGCTGCCTGCGGCGAGGCGCGGAACGAAATCCGACGCCTTCACGCTCAATGTCGACGTGGCTCCAACGATTCTCGCAGCGGCGGGAGTGGCTGCTCCTGCGGGCATGCAGGGACAGGACATCGCTCCACTCTATCTGGCGGAGAAGCCTCCGGCATGGCGGCAGGATTTCTTCTACGAACACGCCGTCATCAACAATCCCGACTTCATTCCGTCATCGCAGGCCCTCGTGGAGCGGGAATGGAAATACCTCTTCTGGCCCGACTTCAGCCGCGAGCAGCTCTTCCATCTCGCCGCGGATCCGCGGGAGGAACGCGACCTCGCCGGCGATCCCACGCACGCCGGCCGCATGGACGCCATGCGCCAACGCTTCCGCGAACTCCGCGAAGTCGCCCGCTGAAAGCAGCAGAATGTCCCGCTGCCGCAGCGCTCCGGCCGCTTCAGATCGCGGTGGAGATGTTTCCGGCCCGGGGCTACGGTATCGCCGATGATCGCCCGGGAACTTTTCGCGTTGCTCCTGCTCGGCAGCCATGAAGCCGCGGCCCCGCTTCCCGACGTGGAACGGTGGCGGCAGCGCGTCGTGCCCGAACTGCGGGCGGTGGTGCAGCGGTCTGCTCATCTGGAAGCCGAGCGCGCTTCCATCCCGGTGCGGGCCACCGCGCCTGATTATTCCGCCCCGGGCTACCGCAGCGGCAGTGCCGCCCTCCCCGATACCGAGAAGTGGGTTCAGGTTGATCTCGGCAAGGAAATGCCCGTCGATGACATTGTACTGATGCCGGCCGTGCTGCCCACGGCCTCCGGAGCCCCGGAAGTCGTCGGTTTCCCTGTCCGCTTTTCGGTCGAAGTCTCCAATGATATCCTTTTCGGGCAACGCGTGCGGGTCTTCGATCAGACCGCCGCGGACTTCCCCCATCCCGGGCCCACCCCGGTCATGATCCGCAGGGTGGGAAAGACGGCACGATATGTCAGAGTCACCGCGCAACGACTCGCGGGCGAGCCCGACAATTACTTCTTTGCGCTCGGGGAACTCGTGGTCTGTTCCGGAAACCGCAACGTGGCCGACGGGGCAGGCATGCAGGCCCTCGACATGCTGGATTCCCCCCGGTGGAAACTGCACGGAGTTGCCGATGGCGTTTCCGTGGCGGGCCGCCCCGCCGAGGAACGCTTCACGCCCACCAATGGCTATCACGGACGCACCGTGGAATCCAATGAAACGCAGTGGGTGCAGGTCGATCTCGGAAGCCTCCTGCCGATCAATGAGGTCACGCTCATTCCCGCGCGTCCGGTGGGTTACCCGGACACGATTGGATTCGGCTTTCCGACCCGGTTCCGCGTGGAGGTTTCCGAAGCCGAATCGTTCAGCCGGCCTGTCGTCATCGCCGATTACAGCAGCGAGGCGTTTCCGAATCCCGGGGACCGCAGGGTCAGCTTTTTCGGAGGCGGCGTGGCCGGGCGATTTGTCCGCGTGACCGCTCTGGAATTGTGGAGGCGGGGTCGTCCCTCGGGTGACCATCTGTTTGCGCTCGCCGAACTCGAGGTGCGCTCCGGCGGTCTCAATGTCGCCCTTGCGGCCAAGGTGGAGGAATCCTCGCCCCTCGAATCGCCGCTGCCGCTCTGGGGTCCGGCCTACCTCGTCGATGGGGTTGCTCCGCCCGATGGCGTGGGCAATTACGCCGACTGGCTGGCCGCGCTGGCCCGTCTTCAGGTGATCGATGGCAAGCTCACCGGTCTCCGCAGGCAGGCTGGCGAGCTGCGGGCCACGGCCGATCAGCGGCTCGCCTCCATCGCGGGTGGTCTCGTGCTGGCGGGGGGCATGGTGGGTGGCGGTGGTCTGATGCTCGGCAGACGCCGGCAGCGGCAGCAGGCCCAGAAGCTCCGGGCGGGCATCGCGCGCGACCTTCACGACGAAATCGGCAGCAATCTCAGCAGCATCGGACTGCTCAGTGAACTGGCCCTCGATTCCGCCGCGGATCCCGCGGCCATGCAGGCGGAACTGAAGGAAATCCGCCGCGTCGCCATGGAAACGGCCGATTCCATGCACGACATCGTCTGGCTCATCAGTCCCGGACGGAAGACCGTCGGCGAATTGTCCGCACGGCTCCGCGAGACGGCGGAACTCATGCTTTCGGGCATGCAGTGGACCATGGATGTGGAGGGACTCGATGCCGGGACCAGTCTTTCGCTGGAGGCTCAGCGCGATGTGTTCCTTGTCTTCAAGGAAGCCCTCCACAACATCCGGCGACATGCCGGAGCGACGGATGTGAGAATCCGGCTGGCGCGCCGCGGACGCTCGCTGGCCGTGGAAGTGGAAGACAACGGCAGGGGATTCGATGTCGGGGGAACGGCGCGGGGTTACGGCATTGCCAACATGAGGCAGCGGGCGGCTGCCTGCCGCGGTGAATTCCGCCTCCGCTCGGGAACGGGTCAGGGAACCGCGATCAGCCTGCTCGTGCCATGCCGCTGAGCCCTGCCATCCCGACAGCTTTTGGCCCGCCGCGCCGCGGCGGCCGGGAAATTCTTTTTTTCTGAACCGGCATGAACACGGGAACAATCTGGATGGTGGAGGACAATGCGACGTTCCGGGCGAGTCTTGCCCGGGGAATCGAGCGGACGGGACGCTTCCGCTGCGCGGGCAGCTTTGGATCCGCTGAGGAAGCGCTCGCCGCGGCGGTGGACTGCGCTGCCCGCGGGGAAGGGTTTCCGGATGCGATTCTGCTCGATGTCGGGCTTCCGGGAATGGATGGCATTGAGGCGCTCGGGCGGCTGCAGCGGGCCGTGCCTGGCGTGGCGCTCATCATTCTCACGGTCTTCGAGGACGAGGACAAGATCATGCGGGCCATCTGCGCCGGGGCTCAGGGATACCTTCTGAAGACGGCACCGGTTTCCGAAATCGCTGCGGCCATCGACGACGTGCTTGCCGGCGGTTCTCCCATGAACTCCCGGATCGCCCGCCGCGTCCTCGAGATTTTCTCGCGGATGGTACCAGTCCAGAAGGATTACGGGCTCACCTCGCGGGAGAAGGAAATTCTCCAGCAGATGGTGGAAGGCCGCATCAAGAAGGAAATAGCCGGGCGCCTCAATCTGAGCGTCCACACCGTCAACACGCACATGCGCCGCATTTACGAAAAGCTGCAGGTCAATACGGTCAATGGCGCCGTCGCCAAGGCCCTGCGGGAACGACTCGTTTAGGAGCCCGTTGCAGAAGCGGGCCCGGCAGCGCATCGTGATCTTTTCATGGTGGGAAGAGCAGCTGCGCCGTGGCGTGGCGGAGGGATCCCCTGCGGCGGCGGAACCACGAAATCCCGGAGGAAATCATCAGCGGTTTCATTCCGCAGTGAAGATGGCCCGGGTCTCGGGATGACGGCGCAGAAAGGCAGCGATTTCCCGGCGGTTCATGACCATGAAAGCGGTGGAGAGGGCATCGGCAAGGGTGGCATTCGGCGCGATGGCCCAGCGGATGCGGCGGCGGATATCGACGAGGCGGCAGCTGCGGGGATCGATGATGTGGGCACCGCGCACATCGAAGCCAGTGCCGCTGAGGGCTTCGTTCCGGAGCAGAAAGGGCGTCGGGTCGCCGGCACGCACCGGCCAGCCCTCGTGACCCGGCATTCCGCCGATCGCAAGGAGCGTGCTGTTGCCGGCGTTGAGGAGCGCATCGCCGATCCCGTAATCCTCGCGCAGAATCATGGCGGCCTGGTCGAGCGCATAGCCTTTGCCGATGGCTCCGGGATCGAAAATCATGCCCGATACCCTCGGGACCGCCGTGAACTCGGCCGGGTCGAGTTCAAGGTGCTGAAATCCGGAACGGGCCCGGGCATCTTCCAGTTCGTCCGGGGTCGCCCGGCGCGGCCGACCATCGGGCCAGCGCAGCACCGCATACAGGGGACCGATCGACATGTCGAAGGCACCACCGGTTTCCGCCCAGATGTCGCGCCCGTAGCTGAGCACATCCATGGCGGCTTCGCGCAGGTCCACGAGTCGTCCCGCCGGACTGAGATTGAGACGGCCGAAGTCGCTGTGTGGAATGTAGCGGCTCAGTTCCTGCTCGAGGCGGTCGGTGTCATCGAAGGCGGCCTGGGCCGCCCGTGCGGCCTCGGCTCCGTCGGCATGCACGATGCTGAATTCGAAGCGGGTGGCCATGGCTTCATGGCTGAAGCGGTGCAGTGTCGGTTCCTTCATCATTCCTGCACGGATCGGACGGGCCAGCCGGTTCTGGCGGTATACCTATCCCAGAGGCTGCGGCGCACAAACATGGTGAGGCCGGTCGAAGTGGAGAGCGAGACCGGCATGCGTGCAAAGGCGCTGGCGAGTTCGTCGGGCTTTCCGGCGGCGGCGAGCGACGCCTGCACGGTTTCCTCGGCATTCCCGCTGAGCAGGAGCACGGAGGCATTCCCGGTTTCGAGTGTGCCGCCCTGCCATTGGTAATTGGGAAAGTGCCGCCCCAGAAACCACGGCAGCGGCCAGCCCCCGTTTTCATCATGCTGCACGATCACGAGCGACGATCCCTCGGGGCTGATCTCCGCGAGCCGTCGGATCCGTTCGACCGCATCGAGCGCGTCCCGCGAGGTCATGCTGTAGTTGTAGGGATTCGAGGGCGAGGCCGCAAAGTCGCGGGTGACCCGCCACGACTGGACCGCGAGGTGTCCGACCCCCAGTGCGAGAAGCACCTGCAGCACGATGCGCGCCGGACGGAACCAGACGAGGGCGATGAGCTGAGCAGCACCGAATCCAGCCATCAGCAGGAGACCGTGCCATGCACTGAGAATGCACCACGGGGTCTTGTAGGGAATGAACGAGTACAGCAGGAACAGCACCATGCTGAAGACGGCCATGAACCTTGCAAACTGGTGAGTCTGATGCCGTTCGGGCTTCACGATGAACGCAAAGACACAGCCGAGCAGGGCGAGCCCCATGGTCATCGCTTCGGTGACCACCATGATGCGGCTGTCGGGTCTGAGTCCGAGCACCTTGAAGATGCGCCCGGAATTGCCGAAGAGCGAGGCCAGCCGACCGGGCGTCCACGGGAAATCAATCACGGTGGTTCCGTACGATCCGCCCCAGAGCAGCCCGGCATAGTAGAAAAAGCCCTTCTGGTGCCCCTCGCCACCAGCCCGTCCGGTCATGCGGAAGTATGTGGCGATGCTGTCGGCCACCGCGCGCCAGTCGGTCAGGAATTCCGAGAAGATGAGCACGGAGGTGAGGACGGCCGACCCAGCGAAGGCCAGCAGTTGCCACCGGGTGACCGGCCGCGGGCGTTTGCGGTTCACGATGCCCAATCCCACTCCGGCGCTGAAGAATTCGGCCAGCCAGACCGCAAAGAGGGCGGCCGCGGCCGCCGCGAAATGCAGCACGCAGGTTTCCTTGGTCGCATGCATCAGGCCGGCGCAGACTCCGGCCCCCGCGGCCCATCCGGTTTCCCGGCTCACGAAGAAACGCCAGCCACAGGCGATTCCTGCGAAACCATAGAAGACCAGCAGGACTTCCATGATGTAGTAGCGGCTGTAGAAAACCATGATGGGCGACACCGCGGTCAGGAGTCCCGCCCATGCGAGGGCGGAGAGGGGCAGCCCATCGCGGACCAGCCACAGCAGAAACAGCAGCGCCACTCCATAGAGCACCGGAATCAGACGCAGCCCGCTCTCGGTCATGTCCGTCCAATCCTTCCCGCTCATCGTCATGACCGGCACGGTCGAGTACAGCAGGGTCGGTCCGTGATGGTCCACGGGATCGTAATGGTACGTTCCGCTGAGCACTTCCTTCAGCTTGAGCGCCTGCGTCGTTTCATCGACATGCATCGGCTTCCGTTCGCGGTCGGGAAACCGCAGCACGCAGGCCACCACGAACGCCACCACGAGCAGCAGCACGGCCTTGGCCAGATTGCTGGCTTCCTGTCTGGCCGCCGGGGAGGAGAGTTTCACTCGGTGCAGGCTGAGACACGCCCCGCGATTTGCAAGATCAAATGCCCCGCAGACACCCTGCGCTGCCGTCCGCACGATCCCGGATCTGCAGCCGCAGAGCCCCACAACAAGGGCGAGGACGACCCTGTCGCGCCGAGCGTTGCCTTCCGCCACGTCCTCATCCCTCAAATACTGGAATCAGGATGGGCAGCACCACCGGTTGCGGTCGGGAAGCGCCATGGGTGTTGCGCCAGTGCGCCGAAATGCGGTTCATGCCGCGCTGCACGCGTTCCGGGACTCCCGTTCCGTCGGACACCTCGAGATCGAAAAAGAGATAGAAGAGCGCTTCGTTCTCGGACAACGGGGCAAGGAACAGCAGGTCGGCATCAAGGTGGTGGCGGTCGCTGTCGAGGAAGGTGCCCGGCACGAGGCGGAGCTGGTCCCATTGCACAAGGCTGGCATACTCAGGTGGATTCGCCCGACGAATCAGATCGGCGGCGACCGCGGGATCCGAAAAGTGCTGCTTCAGGGCTTTGATCCTCGACGGGATCGGTGGTCGATGTGGCATGGCGGCATATGTGGCAAAAACATAGCGGCAGCGCAATCCTGATGTGCGGCACGAAAACGATTGCGGCAATGCTGAATGCAACTGCCGGCACAGAGCCGCGCTGCGCAGGCAGAATCAGCGGACCGCCCTTGCGGTCAGTCGCCCGGCTTGACCGGAAATGCCTCCGGAACGTCCGCGGCCGGAAAGTGGCGCGCGCCTTCCTCCGCCTGGTCAGTGGGGTTTTCCACGCCTTTCCTGATTAGGAAATTAGGTGTGGTATTAGGAGTCAGCCCACGAAAAAGCCCCACTCCGGGTGGATTTCCCGGAGTGGGGCGGTGATGGTCGGGCTGGCGGGATTCGAACCCACGACCTCTTGCACCCCATGCAAGCGCACTACCAAGCTGTGCTACAGCCC
>JBIICE010000294.1:0-4104 GCA_044239025.1 Verrucomicrobiales bacterium | reverse complement strand
CCGGTGAGAGAAGGCGCTTCCGGGCTGGGGGCGCCTTCTGTTGTTTTGGGGAAGCAGCGTTCCGCCAGGCCTTCCGGGGCTTGCCGATGAGGCAATTGTGTGCGTGGTAGAGCTCCGATTATGCTGAACACAACTTTCAGTCCGTGGCCGAGTTTCACTGCCGAAGAAGCGGATGCGGTGCGCAGTTGCGTGCTCTCGAACCGGGTCAATTACTGGACGGGAACGGAGAGCCGTGAGTTCGAGAAGGAGTTTGCGGCGTGGTGCGGTGCCCGCTTTGCGGTGGCGCTGTCCAATGGGACCCTCGCCCTTGATGTGGCCCTGAAGGCCCTTGGAATCGGGCCTGGCGACGAGGTGGTGGTGACTCCGAGGACCTTCATTGCGAGCATTTCGTGCGTGGTCAACGCCGGGGCGGTACCTGTTTTTGCCGACATCGAGCCGGACAGCGGGAATGTTTCTGCTGCGACGATCCGCCGCGTGCTGACGCCGCGCACGAAGGCTGTCATCTGTGTGCATCTTGCGGGATGGCCCTGCGGTATGGACGAAATCATGGCGCTCGCGGATGAGCACGGCATCAAGGTCATCGAGGACTGCGCCCAGGCTCACGGAGCGCGCTACAAAGGGAAGTCGGTCGGGACGATTGGCCACATCGGTGCGTGGAGCTTCTGTCAGGACAAGATCATGACGACTGGCGGCGAGGGCGGGATGGTGACAACCAATGACGAGTCGCTCTGGCGGGCGATGTGGAGTTTCAAGGATCACGGCAAGAGCTACGAGGCGGTCTATGAGCGGTCGCATCCGCCGGGGTTCCGTTGGCTCCACGAATCATTTGGCACGAACTGGCGCATGATGGAGATGCAGGCGGTCATTGGCCGCATTCAGCTGAAGCGGATGCCGGAATGGACGCGTCTGCGGAATGAGTACACGGAAGCCATCCATGCAGTGTGCCGGAAGCATGAGAACGTGCGTGTTCCTGCCTTCCGCTGTGCCATGGCCTGCGGGGACGGCTGTGCGGTCCGCAGCGGCTGTGTGCATGCCTGTTACAAGGCGTATGTCTACGTTCGCCCGGAGCGTCTTGCGGAGGGCTGGAGTCGCGACCGTATTGTGGAATCGGTCATGGCGGCCGGGGTCCCCTGCTATCAGGGGTCCTGTTCCGAGGTTTATCTGGAGAAAGCCTTTGAGGGCACCGGTTGGCGGCCCGTGGAACGGCTTCCGGTGGCGAAGGAGCTGGGCGAGACGAGTCTGATGTTTCTGGTTCATCCCACGCTTAGCGGGGAGGAGATCCGCCGTGCCTGCGGGGTGGTGG
Source organism: Verrucomicrobiales bacterium (assembly GCA_044239025.1). GTDB lineage: Bacteria > Verrucomicrobiota > Verrucomicrobiia > Verrucomicrobiales > V1-33 > V1-33. Next base: position 2,801 of record JBIICE010000294.1, on the reverse strand, counting down.
AAGCCGTGCTGCGGGAGGCGGCGCGGCCGGGGTGATGGCCGTATTACGCATCCGCGGAAGGTGAGGGCGTGGCTGGAGGCAGGGCGACGGGCATGATGCATTCATGAATGTCCATCATCTCGAGCTGTTCTACTATGTCGCCAGGCACGGCGGGATCAGTGCGGCGGCGCGGCAGATTCCCTATGGGATTCAGCAGCCGGCCATCAGCCTGCAGATGATGCAGCTGGAGGATGCGCTGGCGACGACGCTGTTCCACCGGCGGCCGTTTCAGCTGACGCCTGCGGGCGAGATGCTCTATCGCTTCATCGAGCCATTTTTCGGAGGTCTGCCGGAAGTCGAGAGGACGCTGCGTGGAGGGGCCGCGCCGCGGCTGCGGATTGGGTGTCCGGAGACGGTGCAGCGCGAGTATCTGCCCGCCGTGCTGCGGGCGCTGCGGAAAAGGATCCCGGGGCTGCAGTTCTCACTGGTTTCCGGTCGGCTGGAGCAGATTGAACAGCGTCTTGTGGCGCAGGAGATTGATGTTGGCATTTCCGCACTCATTGGCCGGCGGCCCGAGGGAGTGAAGGAACTGGAATTGATCCGGTTGCCCCTGGCGCTGGCGGTTCCGGAGAAGAGCGGGTTTTCCGCAGCCGGGAAGATTCTGGAACGCGACCGGATTGATGTTCCGCTGGTTTCCCTGCCTGCCACCGAACCCATGTGCCGGCTGTTCCAGCAGGAACTGCGGAAGCGGAACGTGGATTGGCCGGCCTCTCTTGAATTGGGCTCACTGGAACTGGTGTCGCGCTATGTGGCCGAAGGGTATGGTGTGGGGCTGACCGTTGATGCTCCTGCCCTGCGGATGGAAGGAGTGCGGCTGCTGCCGATGCCGGATTTCCCGAAAGTTCCCTTCGGAATCATCTGGATGGGGAGTCTTTCACCGGCCGGCGATCAGCTTGTGGAAGCGGCCCGGGCCGTGGCCCACAGTATGATGGGGCAGTGACCGCGGCCGGGCTCCGCCGCATGGGTGGAATCCTGCGGAAGGAGCAAGGCTCCCCGACTGTGGGGAACCCGCGATCAGGGCAGGTCTGGTTTTCTGCTTCCCTGAAAATCTTCCCTGGCGGGTTTGGCGGGCAAGGGGTAGTCGGTCCTGATGCCAGTCAGGAAGAAAGCCGTCAGTTCCGCCCCGAAGAAAAAATCTGCAGTCATGGAGGCGGGTGGGGAGCCTGTGGCAGTGCGCAAGGTTGTCCGGAAGAAGAAAGCGGCGGCGGTGGAGGCCGGAGGGGTCTTTGAAGGAGAAGCGTTGGCGCGCGAGGCGCTGCGGTTTGCCGATGACAAGAAGGCGGAGAATGCGATCCTCCTTGATGTCCGCGGCCTGTCGCCGGTCACCGATTTCCTCATCATCTGCGATGGTTCATCGACGCCGCATCTGCGCGCCATTCAGAATGAGATTGTGGGTCGGATGAAGCAGGAACGCGGCGTCCGGGCCTATGCGAGTCATGGGACGCCGGACAGCGGCTGGATGCTCGTTGATTTTGGCGACGTGGTGGTTCACATCTTCCATGCGGAGAAGCGCGAGTTCTACGGACTCGAAGACATGTGGAACGACGCGCCAAGGCTCACGCCCTGACGGGGTTGAGGCCCGGACCCGGTTGGTGGTTGGAGCGAGGTGAGGGGCGCAGCCCTCGACCGTTGGTCACTGAGCGCGGGCCCGGAAGAACTGGCGCGCGGTCCCGGCAGGCCTGGTGACAGTGATGCTGCCGGTGGTCAGGGTGACAGTTCCGTCGGCGGTCCATGGGGACGAAGAGGGGACGTCAGTCCTTTCGACGAGGTAGGTTCTGCCGGGCGTGCCGAAGAGTTGGAACGAAACCGAATTGTCGGAGGGATTGTAGACGATGTCGCCGAGGGTGGGGGGTACCTCCGGTGCGGGGGCTTTGACGGAGAAGGCAGAGAGACCGTTGTTGGTATTCAGTGCGAACAGGCGGTCGCCGGACAGGAAGAGCGAGCCAGTGGCGTTGGCATTGCCGTTGTCTGCGGCCATGAATTCCATGTCGAGCAGGGCGAAGGACTCGGGCGGAGCCGAAGGGAAGGGGAAGGGCGACTGGTAGAGCCGGATATTGTCAGAGTTGTCGATCTGGATCATGCCGAGGAGGCCGGTGTCGGGCGCGATGCCGAAGACACCGCTGTTTCCGGGAACGATGGCAGCGGGATAGGAAGCGACCATGGTGGCAGTGAGGTCATTCGGATTGAAGGAGGCGACGACGAGGGGTTGACCGGAAGATTTGCCCCAAACGGTATTGCCCGGGCCGAAGACGGCGCAGAGTCCGAAGGCTGGCGTGGTTGCCGGCAGTTCCGCGACCTGGTAGGTGCTGGGGATGAGCGACTGGGAGAATTCGTCGAGTCGGAAGACCGCGAACGAGGGTGCGTTGCGGGAGCCAGCGAGGATTTCCGTGGAGTTGCCCGTGCCGCGCACGTCGAGGGTATCGCCCATCCGTCCCGTTGCAGCTGATCCTTCAAAGACGACCATGGGGACAGTGGTCGGCTCATCATCGCTCCACTGGTAGATTTTGAAGGGGGTGGCCCCGTCGGTGAGGTTGCAGGCATAGATCCTGCCATCGGCGGCCACGGCGACCATATTGATGGTGAAGAGTCCGCCGGCGACGCCCGTCATGTCGAGGCTGCCGAGGTCGGATCCGTCCGATCCCTTGACGATGCGGATGCCGGGCCCGGGAGAACGGACCGCGAGGTAGAGCCGGTCCTTGGCCGCAAGGTAGTCCATGCCGCGGTTGGTGTCATCCGCGGCGAGATAAGGCCGCGATCCGGGG
>JBIICE010000085.1:0-16338 GCA_044239025.1 Verrucomicrobiales bacterium | reverse complement strand
GGAATCCCAACCTCTTCCCGGAAGCCGCGAGCATCGCCGGCCCCGCCATGCTCGACCTCCTCCGCTCCTCCGGTGGCCGCGCCACTCCCAAAGCGGCCACCAGAGGCCCCACCGTCTCCACCCTGCACCGCAGCGGAACCGATGCCGAAAAGTTCAACGTCGCCATCATCGGCGATGGCTTCCGCGATACCACCGCAGACCAGACCGCCTTCAATGACTACGCAGCCACCGCGGTCATGGACACGCTGCGCACCCGTGACATCCATCCCTCCGTCCTCAACGGCATGAATGTCTTCCGCGTCAATACCTACTCGGAACAAAGCGGCATCACGACCGTCAATGCGTCCGGCACGGTCGTCACCACCCGCAGCACCGCCCTCGAATACCGCTTCAGCGGCAACTGGAACCGCTGCTGGATGGAACCGGGACCCAATAGCCAGGCCCTCATCGACGCCGCCATCAATGCCGTCTGCCCCCAGGCCGACTTCATTGTTCTCGTCCTCAATACCACCGGCTTCGGCGGATGCGCCGGCGGCAACCGCTTCACCGTCACCCTCGGAGCGGACTGGACGGTCGTCGCGCACGAGTTCGGCCACCGTCCCGGCACCCTCGGCGACGAATACACCTGCGCCGGCACCTGCGGCTGCTACAGCGGCGGCGAACCCGGCAGCCCCAACCTCACTGCCGTCACTTCCCGCGCTTCCATCAAATGGAACGAATGGATCCCCTCGTGGCGGCCCATCCCCACCACCTCGGCTCACGTCGCGGACCAATCCCAGGACGTCGGCCTCTTCCCCGGCGCCACCATGGGAGCGGGCCAATGGACTTCCTGCATCTTCCGGCCAAGCTTCCGCGGCCGCATGAACAACAATGCGCCGCCCCACAATCCGGTCGGCTACACCAACGTCCGTGAACAGTTCCGGCCCTACCAGAATGCCGACATGCGCCGCCGCTGCACCGGCGACTTCACTGGCGATGGCCGGACCGACGTCGTGCTTCATGACGGACGCCAACTCGCCCTCTTCACCGCAGGCGAACGCAATGTCGGCGCAGCCGACCCCGTCAGCGGATCCCCGCCGCGCTCCGTCAATGGCGTCCTCGAGCCCACATGGTACCACACCGACATGCTCGAGAACGCGGCAGGCGACCGCTCATGGCAGATCCGCTCCACCGACCGGCTCGTCGCAGGCGACTTCGATGGAGACGGCCGCGACGACCTCTTCATCATCAATCTGAATGCATGGAGCGTCCCCTACGTGGGCCTCCTCCGGTCGTTAGGCGACCGCTTCGAACCAGTCGCCCGCTACGCCGTCACTCTCCCGGGATGGGAAATGCGCGCCGGAGACCAATTCTTCAGCATGGATTTCTCCGGCGATGGCAAAGACGACCTCTGCGTCTACAACGGCATCAACTGGTCCATTCCCTACTTCGGCATGCTCCGCAGCACCGGTTCTTCTCTCCAGATGTCCCGCCGCTACGACAAGTTCCTCCCCGGCTGGGAAATGGGAAGACAGGAACGCTTCATCCAGGGCGATTTCAACAAGGACGGACGCCGCGACCTCGCCACCCTCGAAACCCAGACGTGGGCCCAGGTCCATTTCATGACGTTCCTCTCCACTGGGACCCAGCTCAGCCTGAGCGACCGCTACTACGGCACCATCCCAGGCTTCTGGCAGATGCGCCGCAATGACCAGCTCTTCGCCCTCGATTCCAATGGCGACGGCGAAACCGACCTCGCCATCTTCAACGGGCTCGACTGGAACCCGGTCTACCTCGGCTACCTCAACGCCAGCGGCGGCAGGATCTCAGGCCGCCGACGCTACGACAACGACAAGAACCCCCTGCCCGGCTGGCCCCTCCAGCGCCGCGACCAGTTCTTCCCAGGCAACACCGACGGCGATGCCGACGACGACCTCGTCGTCTACAACAAGGATAACTGGTCCACTCAGCGGCTCGGCATTCTCCGTTCCTCCCCTTCCAGCACCAGCGGCTTCAGCGCCACCGGCACGTTCCAGTCGGACTGGATCAACGGCTGGAACCTCGGCCCCGCCGACCAGTTCACCGTCTCGGAATTCCGCGGCGGAGCCAACTGGGCCGACCTCTTCGTCTGCAACGATGGCTGGTTCGGTCTCCTCCGTGGCTACCAGACCCACTTCCGGCTCGAAAGCATCTACCGGAAATGGATCCATAACCACCGCTACCACGGCGGCGGTCTCTGGTAATCCCAGCCTCCCGCAGGGAAATCACTTCCCTGCCGCTTTCGGGCGCGGAAAGGTCTTCCCGTGCAGATCATGCAGCCGCCGCAGCTCGGCGATCGGCTCCGCGTGATCCTCCACCCGCAGATCCATATAGCGGTCGTTCTGCCCACCGTACCCCCAGCCATCACGCACCACCAGCAAGGCGGCCGACTGCATCCCGCGCCGGTCCCCTCCGGCCTTCTGACCGGCCTCGAGCGCCGCCAGCATCCGCTCAGCCAGCGTTCCCGACCCGGTCTCGAAGGCCTTCGCCATCCCGGCGATCACCGCCTCCCCGGCAAGAATGTTCCCCTGCACCGCATAGTGCTCCCCGGCCTTGCCCCCAGCCCACGCCAGACAACCGCTCCCCGTGAAGACAGCCGGCTTCCCGCGCACGCCCAGCACCCCCACCTGACGAACCGCTTTCTCCGGATCCGATCCCGTCAGGCTCTCCACGACTTCCTGCGCGCTCTTCCCCTCCCCCAGCAGCCGCAGGCCCGCAGACCCATAGCCGGTGTTGGCATACGACTGCGTCGCCACCGCCCCGACTCCGGCTCGGGCCCACGGCACAATCGAACCCACCCCCAGCACCCGGCTCTGCACCGCTACCCCCAGCTCACCCGTCGCTGGATCCCGAGCCACGATCGAAAATGTCGCCACCACCGGACATGATGGCTTCGCGCCATCCCCAGCGCCCACCCCAGTCAGAAGACTCCCCAGCACCAGCAGCAGCAGATTCCGTTTTCTCATGCCCGCACGCTACCACATCCGTCCAGCCCTCACCCCTCAACCCGCAACCGGCGCACCAATGGCCAGCTCAAGGGCTTCCCGGAGCCGGTGCACCTCGGCTAGCGACGTCAGCTTCCGGCCGCCACTGTCCGTCACCCGGAACGAATCAATCGCCGCCCCCTTTTCCGTATTGATCCTCGCATGGGTGATCTCCAGCCCCAGTGCCCCGATCGTGCTGAATACCGTGTAGAGCAGACCAATCCGGTCGACCGCCTGAATGTCCACAGTGGTCGCATCCCGCTGCACCGAATTGCTCACCCAGACCCGCGAGGGAAATTCCTCCCGCCACCCGGGCAAGGGCTCGGGCTCCTCCCGGTTCCGGCTCCGGATAAGCGCACCGAAATCCACCGGCTCGCCCATGCACGCCGCCGCCAGCATGTCGCTCACCCGCCCAATCACCCGCTCATCCGTCACCGGCGCAAAGCCTGTCGTGCACACCCGGAACAAATCAATCACAACCCCGTCGCCGCGCACAAACAGATCCGCGCTGAGAATGTTCAATCCGGCCGCCGCCAGGGCGCCCGCGGCCTTCGCAAGGAGCAGATGCCGGTCCCATGTCACCAGAGTGATCTCACTGCAGCCCCGCTCGGGCCGCGACTCCCAACGCAGCACCGGCCGGAGGGCGCTCGCCGCATCATCCTTCCGCAGCTGACGGAAGTACTGCCGGCACGTCCGCATGTGCTGCACAATGTCACCAGGCTCGCGGAAATTGAAATACCGCTCGGGCATCCCCCCGAAGTGCGCATCCAATTCCGCTTCGTCGCACTCTCCCAGCGCCGCCGAGACCGAATCCCGCAGCTCCTCCATCGGCAGATGCATCGCCGACTGAAATGCCTCGCGGTCTTCCAGCCAGGCCGCCGTGGCCGCATACAGATGCCGTACAAGGCTCTCCTTCCAGTCGGTCCAGCCCGATTCATTGGTCGCCCGGCTGTCCGCGTAGGTATGCAGAAAGAGAGCATCCAGCCATTCCCGCCGCCGCACCACCTTCGCAAAAGCCGCAATCACTTCGGGATCGTCAAGATTCCGGGTGGTCGCCGTGTGCCAGAACAGCAGATGATTGTCCACCAGAAACAACAGCAGCTGACGCCGCTCGGCCGACAGCTGCAGCCGCCGGGAAACCTGATCGCTCAGCTCGGTGCTCGCATAGGCGTGCTTCTTGACCCCCTCGGCCCGCCCCGTGTCATGCAGCAGCAGAGCAAGATACAGGACGTACGGATCCTCGAAATCATGAAACAGCTTCTGGTGAAACCCCAGCTTCGGATCCTGCGTGTCACTCAGCTCGTCCAGCTTCTCCAGACACTTCAGCGTGTGCTCGTCTGCCGTGTAACGATGGAAGAACTCATGCTGCACCAGATCGGTCAGCGGCATGAACTCAGGCAGATATCGCCCCAGAAACGCCACCCGGTGCATCTGCCGCAGCGCCAGGCCCACTTCCCCCTTCCGGCTCAGCATCGCCTCCCATGTCTCGCGGTTGGTCTTCCGGTAACGGAAGGTCCGGTTGATCAGCCCGTAATTCTCCTTCACGAGCTGACGAACCTGTGGACTGAGCTTGAGCCGCCGCTGCTGTGTGTGCTGAAACAGCCGCATGAGCCGCCCGCTGTCCTCGCGGAAAATATCCTCCGAGACCGGAAAGATGAAGCCATCCCGGCTCCGGAACCCATCAAAGGTCTCCCGGCGACCGCTGTCACGCACCGCGAGAAAGCTGAAGATGCCGGGCTTCCGTTCCTCCCGCTCCAGCTCGAACCGCTCCATGAGCGAAAGATTATGCTGATAGAGATTGCGGGCATGATGATAGTAGTCCCGCATGAAAGCCTCGCAGCGCTGCACAATGCGGCGGCCGCCATACCCCAGATTCGTCGCCACAGTCCCCTGCAGCCGCAGCGTCAGCAGATCAGTCGCCCGCTTCTCGCTGTAATGCATGTCATTGCGCACCCGGAGGAGAAAATCATGGGCCCTCCGGATCTCCTGCCCCGCACTCTCGGAGAGAATGCGCCGACGGCACAGCTCCTCCAGATTCCGGATCCCCAGCTTCACACTGCTGACCCAGATCATGTTGTGATAGTCCCGGAGGCCCCCGCAGCCGGTCTTCACATTGGGCTCCTGCAGATGCACCGTACTCGAACCCCGGGCGTGCCGCTCCGCCACATCCCGCACCCGCGCTTCCAGAAAATCCTTTTCCCGCCCAATGATGCACTGCCTCCGGAAATTGTCCTCGAATTCATCGAAAATCACCCGCTCGCCCGTGATGAACCGGCTCTCCAGCAGTGCACACATCGTCTGATGATCCTTGAGGGCCTGCTGAAAGGTCTCCTTCAGTGACCGTACCGCATGCCCCACCTTGAATCCCACATCCCAAAGCATGTAGAGCACATTCTCCACAGTCTCCCGCGTCGCCGCCGACATCTCCCGCCCGGCCCGCTCCATGTGCAGAAAATGCAGATCCACATCGCTCCCGGGATTGAGCAGCCCACGACCATAACCACCTGTCGCGATGAGCGCTACCCGCGCCCCGGTCCGGCCCGGCTCACCCAGTGGCCGCGCAATGAGATTCCTCAGCACCACATCCAGCAGCGCCGACCGCTGACTGCATACCTCCGTCCCGCTCAGCCCGGCCCGGTGCTGCAGCCGGATCCGATGCTCTTCCTTCTTCAGAAAGGTCTTGTACAGCCGGAGGACTTCCGCCGGAGACGCACCCGGATCAAGCGCCGGTGCCAGTGCCCGGTTCGCATGCGCCTGAACTTTATCAAGATGTCGCGGCATCGGATCAGTGACAGCCCGTCGGTTCCTCCTTGCTCGCTCCACCGACCCCTCGCTACGGAGCGGCCGTCCCCTCGGTCTCCAGCCGCGCCACCGGATTCTCCGTCATGAACAGATAAAGACTGTCTCCCGGCCCCCCCGTCATCGCCGGATTCCGGATCGGCATGTCGGCCTGGAGCGATGACATGATCGCCTCCACCTGCTCCCGGCTCTTCCCGATGAGCGTCGCGGGACGCAGCATGAGATAGTCGCGCCACTCAAACAATCCAGTTCCGCGGTACGTTGCGTCCGTCAGAGGTGCGCCCAGGCTGTACTGACTGAGCAGCAGCGCGGAAATCGGCTGGTTCCGCTCCCGGCCGGTCTCCCTCAGCGTCTCCAGCTGCGCCTTGTCCTTCGGCAGCAGCACGGCCGCACGGTTCATGTACCACGCCACCGCCCACGGAATGTCCGTCACCACAGCCTCATTCGGCGGCACCATCCGGCCCATCGTCGCCAGCGCCTGCGGAACATAATAGGGATAGTGCACCCGCGCCAGATCCACCCCGGACATGGCCCGCAGAATTCTCAGCGGCAGCTGCAGCAGAAACGGCAGCGCACTGATCGCCACCACAAGAATGAAGTGACCGTTCCGCACCGCCGGAACATGCTGCGGAATGTCCAGCCGGTTCCACAGGACCGCCAGAAACGCCAGCCCATAACCCGTCATCAGCGGCAGGAAAATGATGTGCAGATTGTTCGGGTCGGTCCGGTCTTCAGTCGCTCCATCCCCGAATGGCTTCAGTCCGTACAGGGTCATCCCCACCACCGCAAACAGCCACATGAGCAGGATGCACCAGCGGAAGTCCGCAATTTCCTGACGCCGGAAGGGATGCAGCAGAGCCAGGAAGAACAGCGGCGCCGCAATGATCCCCCCCATGTAATTGTAGAGATCACCCAGCTGTGCCACCGAGTTCCCCACCATCTTCGCGATGAATCCGTCAAAGTTCAGACCCCCACCCGTCTGCTCCAGATCCCGCATCAGGGTCAACTCATCCGCCGTTCCGCCCATCCCCGCGTAGAACAGATACAATCCCGCCCCCAGCGGATTCCCGGTATACCTCATGTTGTTGAACAGCGGCCACCACATCGTAATCAGCAGAAAGACCCCGATCAGCACCAGCAGCGCCACCCCGCGCGGCTGAAAGTAAAAGGCCGCAAAGAACACCAGACCGATGAAGGGCCAGATCGCCAGCCAGTGCGACATCGCCAGCAATCCGAAAAATGCCCCCGTCAGTGCCATCCACAGCAGCACCGACCGACCCGCCCGCGCATTCTCCACGGCCTTGTACAGAAAATACGTCGCAAACGAAAACAGAAAGAGCATGAGCATCTGCGGCAACCCGCTCTGCGAAAACCTCCACAGACTCTCGCACAGCAGCAGCAGCAGGGCCGTCACCCCCCCGATACGCGCATCGAAGATCCGTGAAACCAGCAGATAACTGACCCCGATCGACGCCAGCAGCAGGAGCATCGACAGCCCCGCCACGAGGATATCCGGCGTGTACAGCACCTGCTTGCGGTCCATCTCCCATGTCGAACGGAACATCCCCAGGGGTATCGAATTCAGGATCGGATTGAGCGGCGCATGGTACGTGTCCGGAATCCCATCCATGAACGATGGAGCCGCACCCGGACCCTCCGTCAGCTTCATCTGCCGGTCCACCTGCGCGTAGGCCAGCGGCCGGATCACCAGCGTCGAATAGTGCTTATCCGAGGCAATCTGACGCGCAATCTGCGCCTGATCCATCCCCTTGGCATGCGACAATCCGCGGAAATCAACCCCCAGAAAATAGTAGGTCACCCCCACCAGCAGCAGCAGAAACAACGCCCGGCGGATCATCATGCCGGAATCCAGTTCAGTCGGGGCAGAATCAGCGTCGATGGTGGCCATAGGAAAAAGGTCGCTTCAGAATATCCCAACCCGTAGCTCCGCAGTCGGAGCACAGTCCGGTCAAGGGGCGCGATTATGCACTCTCCCGCCAGGGACGCAACGGTTTCCCCGCTGCCCCCTGTCCAGTGGCCGGAAACCACCCGACACTGAGACAAATTTCATGCATCCGGCTTTTTCAGGCAGGCGTATGTAGCCGCAGCTTATGACTTCGACCCCCCAGAGTCCCGCCGTTCCCTTCCTCCGCGACACCTTCGCCGGCTTCATTGTCTTCCTGGTGGCCATTCCGCTCTGTCTTGGCATCGCCCTGGCCTCCGGAGTGCCTGCCACCGCCGGCATCATCGGCGGGGCCGTCGGCGGCATCGTCGTCGGACTCCTCTCCGGCTCCCAGCTCAGCGTCGCGGGCCCCGCAGCCGGTCTGGCTGCCTTCGTCCTCGCGGAACTGGGCCGGCTGGGATCCTTCGAAGCATTCCTCGCTGCCCTTGTGCTCTCCGGCATCTTTCAGATCGTCTTCGGATTCCTCAAAGCGGGCCTGCTTGCCGACTACATCCCCACCAACGTCACCAAGGGTCTTCTCGTTGCCGTAGGGCTCATCCTCATCCTCAAGCAGATCCCCCACCTCCTTGGTCACGATGCCGACTTCGAAGGAGATATGGCGTTCCTCCAGCGCGACGGACTCAATACCATCTCGGAACTCTGGGCCGCCGTCAGCGATGTCCACACCGGGGCCGCTCTCGTCGGACTGGTCTGTCTCGCCATCATGATCGCATGGGAATTCACCCCCCTGCGGAAAGCCATCATCCCCGGTCACCTCCTCGTTGTGGCCACCGCGATCGCCCTCAATGCCATCTTCCAGCGGACTTCTCCGGCCCTGACGATCTCCGGGGGCCACCTTGTTTCGGTTCCCTCCATCCACAGTGGCGCATCGGTCTTTCACTGGCCCGACCTTTCCGCCCTCGCCCGCCCCGCCGTCTGGCAGACCGCCATCACCCTCGCGATCCTCTCGTCGCTCAAAAGCCTCATCAACCTCGAGGCCACCGACAAGATCGATCCCCTCAAGCGCATCGGTCCGCCGAACCGCGAACTCTTCGCTCAGGGGGCCGGAAACCTCGTCTGCGGTCTCATCGGCGGCATGCCCATCACCTCGGTCCTCGTCCGCAGCTCGGTCAACGTGAACGCCGGAGCCGTCTCCAACCGCTCGGCCATCATCCATGGCGTCCTGCTCGCCGCGGGCATGGTCTTCCTCGCCGGCTTCCTCAATACCATTCCGCTCTCCGCTCTCGCCGCCATCCTCGTGGTCACGGGTGCCAAACTCGCCAAGGCATCACTTTTCGCCGACATGTTCCGTGCCGGGCGCAGCCAGTACATTCCCTTCCTCGTCACCATCGTTGCCATCTTCTTCACGGACCTCCTTACCGGCCTCATCATAGGTCTCATCGTCAGCGTCTGCTTCATTCTGTACAGCAACCTCCGGAGCGGATTCCACGTGGTGAAGGAAACCCACGTCGGCGGCCCCGTCACCCGCCTGGAGCTTGCCAATCAAGTCACCTTCCTCAACCGCGCCGCCCTCGCCGGAGCCTTCGCGGGCTTCGAAAAAGGCAGCCACGTGGTCCTCGATGCCCGGACGACGGACTTCATCGATCCCGATATCCTCGAAATCATCCGCCTCTTCCGCAACGAACAGGCCCCCGCACGCGGCATTCAGGTCAGCACCATCGGCTTCCAGGAACGGTATGCGGTCGAGGACGAAATCCAGTACGTTGATGTCACCACCCGCGACGTCCAGAGCCAGGCCACACCTCAGGCGGTGCTCCAACTCCTCAAGGAGGGAAACGACCGCTTCGTCGCCGGCAAACGCCTCAACCGCGACCTCGTCCGCCAGGTCGGCGTCACGGCGGCCGGCCAGCACCCGCTCGCGGTCGTCCTCGGATGCATCGACTCGCGTGCCTCCACGGAACTGATCTTCGATCTCGGACTCGGCGACATCTTCTGCATCCGCATCGCCGGCAATGTCGCCGCGGAGAAAGTCCTCGGCAGCATGGAATATGCCTGCCAGGTCGCCGGAGCCAAGGTCATCCTCGTCAAGGGCCACACCAAATGCGGGGCCGTCGCCGCGGCCTGCGAATTCGTCCGCAAAAACCTCGACCCTGCCGAAGCCACGGGCTGCACCCACCTTGCCGCCCTCACCAACCGGATCGGACGCGCCGTCCACGATGTCGCCGCCCGCCCGGAAGCGGCCGGGCTTGATCCGGCAGCCTTCGCGGATGTCGTCGCCGCCCAGAATGTCCGCCGCACCATGGAATTCATCCTCGAATCCAGCCCGGGCATCCGCCGCATGGTGGAAGCAGGATCGGTCCTGCTCGTCGGGGCCATGTACGACGTCCGCACGGGAAAAGTCGAATTCTTCGATTACCCGCACCTGTCCCGGCCCAGCCCGGCGGTTCAGTCGGCCGCCTGACGGAAGTGATTGAGCGCGTCAATCCGCTGGTCGCCCCGGCCCCAGCGGAACGGCTGTGCGATCGCAGCACTCACATATTCCTTGGCCGTCGCCACGGCCTCGCGGAGCGGATTCCCCGACGCGAGTCCCGATGCAATCGCGGCGGAATACGTGCACCCCGTCCCATGGGTGGCCACTCCGCGCACAAAGGGAGCTTCCAGCCGCAGAATCCCCTCGCCATCCGCCAGCACATCCACTGCGGTCTTCCCCTGCAGGTGACCGCCCTTCAGCAGTACCGCACACCCGTAGCGGTCCCTCAGCCATCGCGCCGCGGGCTCCAGCTCCCGCACGGACTTCACTTCCTTCCCGAGCAGCACCGCCGCCTCGTCCAGATTCGGCGTGATCACCGCCGCCAGCGGAAAAAGCTGCCGCTCAAAGGCCCGCACCGCAGAGCGCTGCAGCAGGGGATCACCGCTCGTGGCCACCATCACCGGATCCACCACCAGCACCGGACGCCGCCCGTCTTCCAACGTGGTCAGGGCAGCTGCCACCGCCTCGATCAGCGGGCGGCTGAAGAGCATCCCGGTCTTCACCGCCGCCACCGGAAATCCGCTCAGCAGCAGCCTCAGCTGCTCCTCCAGTACCGGCCGCGGCACCGGCTGAATCCGCGTCACCTTCCCCGGAATCTCGGCCACCACACAGGTCACCGCCGTCAGCCCGTACACCCCAAATGCCGAAAAGGTCTTCAGATCCGCCTGAAGCCCGGCTCCGGACGAACAATCACTCCCTGCCACAGTCAGGGCCACCGGCGGACTCACAACAGTCGGTTTCATGGCTTCTTCCCTTCCTCCCAGATGCCTTTGACCTCAAGCGCTCCCTTGCCTATCATGCCCCCATACGTGAACCACCATTTCAAGGAACTGCAGGGTCTTGAAGCCTGCGTCGACGATGTCGTCTTCATGCCGGGTGCTGACGCCCCGCCGGAACGGCCCTTCCCATTCGTCTACTACATCACCATCCGGAACCGTTCCCCCAGAACCGTCACCGTCATCGGCCGCAAATGGGTCGTCTCCCAGAAAAACGGGGAGGTCATCGTGGTGGAAGGGGATGGCGTCGTCGGCCAGTTCCCAAGACTCGAACCCGGCGGCGAATTCCCCTACAATTCGTCCCACACCGTGAGCCACGACAGCAGGGCCGAAGGCGCCTACTTCGCCCGTGATGAAGACGGCACCTGCTACGTCATCCCCATCCCGCCCTTCGACCTCGACCTCCCGACCTGGGTCTGATTCGCGCTCACTCCGCAACCGGAACAGCCGCAGGAACCGACGCGCTTCCCCCGTCCGCCCACCAGCCGGAACAGAAAAATCAGCAGGGTCATCAGGACCACACCCGCCGCCACCGGAGCCTGCCAGTCATCCGTCGTCATGGGAAAAAATGGTGCACGACCTGATAGGCCAGCGTCGCCAGCAGCCACGCCGTCCCTGTCATGTAGCCCAGCTGAAACAGTGGCCACTTCCACGACTGCGTCTCTCTCCGCACCACCGCGATGGTACTCAGACACTGCATCGCAAAAACGAAGAAAACCATCAGTGCCACACAAAGCGCCGGAGTGTACACCGGGCTCCCGTCCGGCCGCCGCTCCCCGGCGAGCCGATCTCTGAGCCGCATCGACCCCCCCTCCTCGTCGTCGCCTGCCTCCACATTGTAGATCACACTCATCGTACTCACGAAAACCTCCCGCGCGGCAAACGACGAAATCAGCCCGATGCCGATCTTCCAGTCAGCCCCCATGGGCCGGATCACCGGCTCGATGAAATGTCCCAGGCGACCCGCCGCACTGTAGGCCAGCGCTGCCGAACGATCCCCGGAAACATTCCCCTCCGCATCCCTCAGCTTCGGATAGGTCGAAGCACCCCACAGCAGAATCGACAGCCCCAGAATCACCGTGCCCGCCCGCCGGATGAACATCCACGCCCGGCTCCACATCTGCCGTGCAATGTTTCCAAATGACGGCAGCTTGTAAGCCGGCAGTTCCAGAATCATCGCCGACGGAGCACCCGGCAGCAGCTTCCGATTGAAGAGCCACGCAAAGAAAAATACCCCGGCCACCCCCGCCCCATACAACCCCGTCAGCACCGCAGCCTTCATGGGAGCAGGCACGGCCCGCCCCGGCACCAGCGCCGCAATCAGCAGCAGATACACCGGAAGCCGCGCCGAACACGCCGCCAGCGGTGCCACAAGGATCGTAATGAGCCGGTCCCGCGGACTCTCAATCGTCCGCGCTGCCATCACCCCGGGCACCGCACAGGCATGCGAACCGAGAATCGGCAGGAAGCTCTTCCCAGTCAATCCAACCCGGCTCATGATCCGATCCATCAGAAACGCCACCCGCGCCATGTAGCCGGTGTCTTCCATGAAGCCGATGAAGAAGAAGAGAATCAGAATCTGCGGCAGAAACACGAGGACCCCGCTCACTCCCGCCAGCACGCCGTCCGTGATCAGGCTCCGCAGATCCCCCCCAGCCATCCAGCCCGGCCGCTCCTCGGTTCCTGCAATGCGCTCGGTGAGCGCCGCAAAACCTTCCTCAATCCACCCCACCGGCACCTCCACGACCGAGAATATCAGGTAGAACAGAAAACCCAGAGTCCCCAACAGCACCAGCCAACCCCACCAGCGGTGCAGCAGCACGGTGTCCAACCGGTCGGTCAGCGTCGCCGACGCACTCTCCGGCCGACTCACAATCCCATCAAGTGCCCCATGAATGGCATCATACCGCGACGCCACCAGCCTGTCCTCCCAGCCGGGCACTTCCCGCTCCAGCTGATCCCGCGCCTGCCGGATGATCGCCACGGCTCCCTCGCTCAGCCCGTAATGCGTCGGATCATGCCCGGATATCAAATAGAGCGGCTCGAGCGGCGAGGCGGTCGCCGCCACCACGCCGGTCGCGGCCAGATTCTCCCGCGCCCGCACGAGCGCCCCGCGCACGGGCACGGGCATCGCATCCAGCAGGGGCCTCGGAGCGGGCAGATCCTGACGGCTCATGGCGACTTTCAGTTCCACCAGCCCTTTCCGCTGACTAGCCACCATGGGAATCACCGGGACGCCGAATCGCTCGGCCAGCCGCTCCACACCAAACCGTAACCCGTTCCTCTCGGCCACATCCACCATGTTCAATACCAGAATCACCGGCAAACCCAGCTCGAGTACCTGCGTGAACAGATACAGATTCCGCTCGGGATTCGATGCGTCCACCACGCAAACAATCCGATCCGGCCGCGGCGTGTCCAGCCGCCGACCCAGCAGCACATCCCGCAGAATCGCCTCGTCTGGTGACCGCGCATTCAGACTGTAGGCGCCGGGCAGATCAATCACCCGGAGCCTGACCCCATGCTGCGAAAAAAATTCCCCTTCCTTCCGCTCAATCGTCACTCCAGGGTAGTTTCCCACTTTCTGCCGGAGACCCGTGAGCGCATTGAACAGGGTCGTCTTCCCGCAGTTGGGATTGCCCACGAGGGCATACACCATCCCTTCCCCATAGGTTCCGCTCTTCATGGCTGCCGCTCGACCTCAATCAGAAATGCCTCGGCATCCCGCAGCGAAAGCAGGGCCCCCCTCACACTGATCTCCACCGGATCGCCCAGCGGAGCCCGCCTCACAAATTCCACCCTCGTCCCCGGCAGCAACCCCATCTCCCTCAGCCGGATCAGACTCGGCGAACCCTCGGGCAGCCGCACAATGACTCCCGCCTCCCCAGCCACCAGCCGCGACAACGGACAACGCTCGGATTTCATGCGGTTTCAATGCCCTCCCGTCACCGCCGCCACCAGCACGGAATCCGCCATCCGCCCACTCAGGCAAACCCGCGAGCCCCGCACCTGCGCCAGCACCGCCGGCCCCCCGCAGACCAGTTCCACCTCGGCCTGCTCATGAAATCCCATCTCACGCAGCCTCCGGCAATCCCCCGCCTCCCCGCGCAGATGACGCACCACCACCCTCTGCCCGCGCCGCACCGCCGACAAGGGCCGACAGACACAGTTGTCGTCCTCACAGGCCGGCTTTTCGTTCGTGAAGGAGAATTCGGGCATCGTTTCTGAGAACGGGTCTCAGTTTCATCTACGCCCGACACCCCCTTTCCGCAACGCGGAAAATCATCGGTCTCCCGGGCCGGCCGCTGCAGATTTTCACCGTTGCGATCTGTCAGGATTTCACCCTATCATGATGGTTCTGCTCATCTGCCCACCCTGCTTATTATACCCATGCACGCCCGAATCTTCCTCCCCGCTGTCCTGACTCTCCTGGCGCCCGCCATCTCCGTTGCCCAGGATGCCCCGGCACCCGCTGCGGCCGCCGCCGTTTCACCGGAAGAAGCCGCCGCCACAGACACCATCGCGGCCTACACCGCAGCCTACAACAAGGGCGACAGCGCCGCCCTCGCGGCTCTCTTCTCGGAAGATGCGGAATGGATCGACGCCGACGGCACCGCCACCTCCGGCCGCGCCGCCATCGCCGCTCTCCTGAAGGGTCTCTTTGCCTCCTCCCAGGGGCGCACCCTCGCCGTCGCACTCGAATCGGCCCGCCGCATCGCACCGGACGTCCTTTCCCTGCGCGCCGCCGCCACCATCACGGATGCCGACGGCTCCACCGCCACCGCCAACTACACGGCGGTCCAGGTCAAAAAGGACGGCAAATGGGAGATCTTCCAGTTCACGGAGGTGGACAGCGACGACGCCCCCGCCACCCCATCCCTGCTCGGAACCCTCGATAGCCTCACCGGTTCCTGGAAAGCCGAAGGCGATGGCCCTGCCAATCAGAGTACCCTCGAATGGTCCGCATCCGGAAAGTTCATCACCCGCACTTTCAGCATCGCCGGTACCGACGACTCGGAAGCCCGTGAAGGAACCGAAATCATCGGCTGGGACGCCGAACAGGGCCACATCCGTTCCTGGGTCTTCGAATCCGATGGCAGTTTCTCGGAACGCACCTGGACGCCGGACGGAAACCGCTGGCTCATCCTCAGCCGCACGGTCCTGCCAGACGGCACCGCCGGCAGCGAGGAAATCACCCTCACGATCGCAGACAAGGACAAACTCACATGGACCGCCACCAACCGGTCGATCGGCGATCAAACCCTTCCCAACCTCGACCCGCTCACCATCAAGCGGGTCATCAAGTGAACTTTCCCCCAAGGCACCCCATGCGCCCTCTCGCTCCTCTCCTCGCCGGCTTCGCTGCCGCCCTGCTCGTCGCGGGCCCCGCCGACGCCCGCGGTGCCAGCCGGCCCGCCCCCGGTGGTCACAGCCTCTCCCGGCCGGCCCCCTCGTCCCGGCCGTCGGTCAGCCGGCCAGCCCCGAAACCGGAATCCCGGCCAGCCTCCCGGCCCGCCCCCAGCCACTCGTCCCATAGCAAGCCCTCCATCAGCCGCCCGGCTCCCCGCCCGGAAAGCCGGCCCGCCCCCAGACCCGCCACCCGGCCGGCCCCCGTCGAGCGACCCTCGTTCGACCGACCCCACCCCGGTGGCGGTGCGAGCTTCTCCCGGCCCACCACGAAGCCTGCTCCTCGCCCGGAAATCAACCGCCCCACCACGAAGCCGGCCCCACGGCCTGATTTCAACCGGCCCACCGGTCCCATCACGCTTCCCGGCACGGGCGGACGTCCCTCCACCCTTCCAGGAAATCTCACGAAACCGGCCCCGCGGCCGGAACTGCCGGGAACCATCAACCGGCCGACAACCAAGCCGGCCCCGCGGCCGGAGCTGCCCAACCTCGCCAACCGTCCCACCACGCTCCCCGGCAATATCAACCGCCCCGGCGTCGCCGACCGCCCCGGGAACTTCTCCCGCCCCGGCGACCTCACCCGCCCCGCTCCAGGACCGGACCGCCCCGGCATCACCAACCGTCCCACCACCCTCCCGGGTACCGTCAACCGACCCAACGTCGGCAACCGCCCCGGAAACCGGCCGAACACCAACCCACCCCAATGGAACAACCGTCCGGGCTGGAACAGCAACCGTCCCGACTGGGGCGATCACTGGAACAACGTCAATAACAACATCGGCAACAACTGGAACAACTGGCAGGTCAATAACAACACGGTCATCAACAATTTCAACATCACCCAGAACCAGAGCTGGAACAGCATCAACACCCACTACGGCGACCGCAACTGGTACGGCCGCTATGGCAGCGGCGACTACA
>JBIICE010000084.1:0-16384 GCA_044239025.1 Verrucomicrobiales bacterium | reverse complement strand
CACCCCATCCGCAGCCGGGCTCCCGGATACGCCTCCCCATGCCCCCAATGCCGTGACCGACTGGCTCGTCGCCATCCACGAAAACCGTGAACCAATCTGCTCGGCTCACCACGCCGCCCACGCCATCGAAATGGTCTGCGCCGTCTACCAGGCCGCCCTCACCGGCTCCCGAGCCTACTTCCCCCTCACGGAACGATCCCACCCGCTAGGCACTCCCCACTGATTCCCCCGCCTCACGGCTCCACGGTTGCGGTCCCGCCCTTCCTCTTCCACGGAACACCGACGCCCCGCCGCGCGCGCCCCGCTCCGGATTCCCCGGACGCCTCCTCCTCCGCACGGCCCCACCCGCGACCCACCTTCCACGTTCCCTTTCTCCATGTCCGCCACCCCCACCCATTTCTCCCGGCACGACCGCCTCATCGCCATCGTCGGCCGCCCCAATGTCGGCAAATCCGCCCTCTTCAATCGCCTCGCCGGACGCCGCATCGCCATCGTCCACGACCGCCCCGGCGTCACCCGCGACCGCCTCTCGGCCCCCGTCAAGGAGGCCTCGTTCCCACTCACGGTCATGGACACCGGCGGCATCGGAGCCACCCTCGATGACGACTTCGCCGGAATCGTCCGCACCGAAGCCGAAATCGCCATCGCCGCGGCCGACGCCATCCTCTTCGTCGTCGATGCCCTCGAGGGCATGCACCCCATCGATCAGAGCGTCGCTGAACTCCTCCGCCGTCAGGGCAAACCGGTCATTCTCGGAATCAATAAGGCAGACGACCCGAAACACGATCACATGGCCGCCGACTTCGGCCGCCTCGGCTTCCGCGCGGTCTGCGCCTTCAGCGCCGAACATGGCCGCGGCATCCCCCAGCTCGTCGATGCCCTCGAAACTGCCGTGGGCACCCCGGAGGAAGCCGCCGACCCGGAAGCCGAGGACTACGACCCCAATGCCGACCCGCGCTGCGTCCGCCTCGCCATCGTCGGCCGCCCGAACGTCGGCAAATCCTCGCTCTTCAATGCCATCCTCGGCGACGACCGCGCCATCGTCAGCGAAGTCGCCGGCACCACCCGCGATGCCATCGACAGCTTCTATAATCACCGCGGCCATCCCTACCTGCTCATGGATACCGCAGGAATCCGCCGTCAGGCCAAGGTCGACGATGCCGTGGAAGCCTACAGCGTGCGCCGCGCCGAACGCTCCATCCGCCGCGCCGATGTCGTCGCCCTCGTCATCGACGCCGCCCGCGGTGTCACCGCCCAGGAACGCAAGATCGCCGGCATCATCGTCGAGGAAAATAAACCCTGCATCCTCGTCGCCAATAAATTCGATCTCTACCACCCCGATGGCGAAATGAAGGCCCGCCTCGCCGAACTGGAGGAACACGTGCGCCGCGAACTGTTCTTCCTCCATTACGCCCCGCTCGTCGCCGTCTCCGCCCGCCAGCGCGACCGCCTCGGCAAAATCTTCGGGGCCGTCGACAAGGTCCGCGCCGCAAGCGACGCCCAGATGACCACCGGTGCCTTCAACCGACTCCTCCAGGACGCCATCAACCGCACCCCGCCACCCGCCATCGGCGGAAAGCGCTTCAAACTCTTCTACGCCACGCTCGCCCGCGAGGAAAAACCACGCCCCGTGAGCGCCCCCCGCGTCGTCCTCTTCGTCAATCACGAGAGCCTCATGACGCCCACCTACCGACGCTACCTCGAAAACATCGTGCGGCAGCACATGACCTATGAAGGCCTGCCCATCCGCTTCGATGTCCGTGAACGCGAACAGCGCGGCAAGGCCAAAACCGGCCGCTCTTCCTCACGCCATCTCAGCCCAGACACGGAAACGGAAACCGACGCCGCTTCCCCGGCCCAGCCCACCCCCCGGCACGGAACCCAGCGGAAATCCGCTGCCACCAGCAGGCCAAAACGAACAGCAGCACCGCCCCCGGCGCAGACCTCCGGCCGTCCCTACAAACTCAAGAAATCGGAACGACCCGGCAAGCTCAGCAAGACTTCCCGTCGCTCGCAGGCCAAGAAAAAAGCCAAGAAAGCCCCGCGCCGGGGCAGCGGACGCAGCCGCTGAATGGCCCCCACCGCACGGCAGGTCTCTCAGGCATTGAGCCGATGGTACACCGCCACGGCCTGCGCCCGCGAATGCACCTGCAGCTTCCGGTAAACGCTCTTCAGATACTGATTCACCGTCCCGTACGTGATCCCCAGCTGCCCCGCGATTTCCTTGTAGAGCAAGCCCTCGGCCAGCAGGTTGAGGATCTCAATCTCCCGCGGACTCAGCGTGGTATCCGCTCCCGCAGGCACGGACGCGACCGAGTTCTTCGGCTGCGATTTGAAGAAGTGGATCACTTTCCTCGCGATCGTGCTGTCCATGGGAGCCCCGCCGCTCATGACGTCGTGGATCGCCTTGTGCAGTTCTTCATCCGTCGCGGTCTTCATCAGATACCCGGACGCACCGGCCGAAAACGACCGGAAAACGCAGTCGGCATCGTTGTGAATCGTCAGCATCACGAATTCCGTCTCGGGCAGCAATGGCTTCAGGCGGCTCAGCGACCCGATGCCGTCGAGCCCAGGCATCGATATGTCCATGAGGACGACATGCGGCTGCAGCGCCGGCAGTGCCGCAATCGCATCCATGCCACTCGCAAACGTCCCCACGCATTCACAGTCGGGAAAGCGCGCGATCTTCCGCGCAAAGGCTTCCCTCAGGCGGGGCTGGTCATCGATCAGAGCTACTCGTGTTTTCATGAATTCATCAGCGGTTGGTTCAAGGAAATGCCGGAGCCCTGCTCCACGGCGGTCACCTTCGGAGCGGGCACATGAAGGGTCACCATCGCACCACCGTGGGAACTGCGGCCAAACTGCACAACTCCGCCGACTTCCTGCATGCGTTGCCGCATGTTCCGCAGGCCATTGCCGGTTTCCTGCGGCCCACCCTCGGGAAATCCCTGCCCGTTGTCTTCCACCCGGATCTCCACCGCACATCCCTGGTGCTCCATGCTCACATGCAACTCGGTCGCTGACGCATGCCGGATCGCATTGGTCACCGCTTCCCGGGTCGCCAGCAGCAGATGCTGCCGCAGCGAGGAGGACAGCACGCAGTCCTGATCCCCGGCTGAACTGTTGACGCGTACCTCCATGCCGGCACGCCGCCCCATTTCTTCAATCGTCCGGCTCAGGTACCCCACCGTGTTGTGCCAGTAGTCGTTCCGCGGATTGATGGCCCAGATGGAATCGTTCATCTCATCGACAAGTTCGCGCGCGCAGGAGGCCACCCGCTCGGGTCCCCCGGAATCGGTATTCCCCCTCCGCAGTTCGTCTCCGATGATCACCAGTTCCGCAAGCCCGGCGCCCAGTTGGTCATGCATGTCCCTCGCAATGCGTGCCCTTTCTTCCTGACGCGCGGCAGCAATCGCCACTTCCTCCCGCAGCCGTCTCATCCGTCTCAGATAGGCCGTGCGCATGAAGCTGTGAATCACACCCGCCAGCACGCCGCCGCTCAGCACCCAGAACCACGGTCGCAGCCACACCGGAGCGAGTACCGTGAACGGAAACTGCGCCCCCCCGGCCGTCTGACCAAACCGGTCGGCCCCCCGGACTTCAAAGACGTAATCGCCATGGCGCAGGTGCTGGTAATCGACCGACCGCTGCGCCCCGAGCGGAACCCACGCTTTGTCAAATGGCGTCAGCCGCACTTCATACCGCGCTCCATCCGGATGCGCCGCCCCGGGAATCGTGAAGTGAAACTCCGCACGATGCAGTTGCCCGGCGACCTGACTGCCCGCGATTCCCACGTCTCCATTCAGGCGCACATCTTCGATGATGATGTTCCCCGGAGGAACTGTCCTGCGGAAGAGCTCCGGATGGATCTGCACCACCCCGATGCTGCTCGTGAACCAGAGCGATCCATCAGGACTGGACACCGCGGCCTGATGCGTCTTCCCATACCCCATCTGCCCCCCGATCCCATCGGATTCTCCAAAGACGGTCACTTCCGGAAAGCTCCCGCCCTCGTCGAACCATCGCGCCAGTTCCTCCGCTTCAATCCGGAAAAATCCACTCTGCGCAGAGCACCAGAAAGCCCCGGACCGGTCGGGCACCATGGCGATAATCTCATCGGAGGGCAATCCGTCGGACTTCCGGCACTGCCGGAGATCGCTGCCATGATGACGCCAGAGACCAGTCCGCGCAGTCACCACCCAGATGGCGTCGTCATGCGGAATGATGCTCCGGATTCCCAATGGCACTCCCCCGCCGGTGGCCTGCACCGCTTCCGCCGTGCCATCCTTCCACCGGAACAATCCGTCTTCCTCGGTCCCGATCCAGAGCCATCCGTCATCCATCCGGCGCAAGGCGCGCACATCGGACGCACCATCCTTGAATGCAATCACTCTGGATCCACCAGATGATGCTTCCAGCAGGGGCACCTCCGCTTTCCGACCCACCAGAATGGAACCGTCCGGTCCAGGCAGCAGCACGTTGATCGGAGCCTTCAGCTCGGGTTCAAGGAAAACTCCCTTCGCTTTGTCCTCCCGGCAGTAGAGCAGGCCGTCACTGGCGGTCCCGCCAAACAGCTCGCCGCGCTCCCGGGGCGCGATCGTGGTGAATGGTATGACCCGATCCCCATCGGTAGCCCGCAGCACGGGCTGAGCATAGGCATTCACCAGGGAAAAGACGCCAAGGTCTCCGCAGGCGGCCGCCACCACCCCGTCTGCCATCAGGATCAGCGAAGATACTTCCGTGCATCGGATGTTGCGCCGGCTGTCCCACCTCGTGAAGATGGCTGGCTGGATCCGGGATAGACCGCCATTCTCAATGCCAACCCAAAGGTGTCCATTCCGGTCGCTCATCATCGCCAGCACGTTCACCCCACCCAGTCCGGTGCTCGTCGCCAGCTTGTCCCGGGTGCCATCGGGCAGAAAGGCCAGCAAGCCTTCACAGACGGTCCCCACCCACAGAATGCCATCGCTGCCCGCCATTCCCATCTTCAGATGCCGCGGACACCAACCCGGCGGATTCGCGTTGGTCATCGGCTCCGGTCGAGATCCGGGACTGACCCGGTACACCATGCCCCCTTCGTGACGCCATGCCTCGGTGCTGGCACAAAGCCAGGCGTCCGGCGATCCCGCCAGCGGAATGTGCGGCACCAATGGCCCCGGCGCACCTTTCCAGAGCCCCCCGGAACTGGCAATCAGAACCCCTCCCTGCCCGTCAGGCAAGACCCGGAATTTCTGACCCCCATCCGCCCCGGACCATCGCCGGGAACACGCATCCAATACCCCATTCTCCAGCACGGAAACCGCTCCATCCCCTCCCTCGATCCAAAGCCGCCCGCGGTTGTCTTCAACTAACCGAACCACCCCACCCGGTACCGTCCCCGCCCCCAGGACCTCACGGATCTCTTTCCCGTCCACCGCGGTCACCCCGCCATCCCCGCGACCAACCCAGAGACGATCCGAAAATCCTCCGGCCAGCGCCGTCGCCTGCAGCAGGGGCGCAGGCACAAGCCCTGATCCGAAAACCGTAAACCGGCTGCCATCAAAACGCGCCAACCCCTGCCCGCTCGCCGCCCAGATATAGCCATCCGCAGTCTGCGCCAGCGCCGTCACCGAAGGAGCCGGCAATCCCTCGCTCATCCCCCACGTGCGCACCAGAAAGCGATTCGATTCCAATGGCACCCCCGCCACCTGCGCGGCCACGCTTCCCCCCAGACCCACCAGAACCCCCACCACCACCAGCAGCGCCCGAACCCACCCACTCATCACCCACGCCCCCCATGAACTCATGCAGTCCGCCAGCTTTTGCGGCATTGCCGGAACGATTTGATCATCAGGAAAAGAGGCGACCGATCCGGGAACGCGCCGCACTGGAACATCCAAGCTTCCCGCCTTTATACCTAACAAAAGCATCAAATAAATCCCGGTGAAGTTATTTTCGCATCCCTTCCCGGGCAATACTCTACTTCTAGGGTTCAGTCATGTCCACCAGTCCCTGCCCAGGCATGAAAATTTCATTGACGTGCGACTGCCCTTTCCGGCAGCCTAAGGGGGTTTCCCGCCCCCCGCAGGAAAACATCTGCCTAAAGCTCTGCCATTCCAGCCCCCCCATACACCTCGTGAAAACACGACCCATTGCCCGCCTGCGCGGCCCGAAGCGCCGCAGCCTCGAATTCTGTGTGCTCTGCGCCCTCGCGCAGCAAAGCCCGGCCCAGCTCCAGATCGCCGAGAATCTCCTCGTCAACCTGGACTTCACAAGCCAACCGATCGGTGCTCTCCCGTACATCGCCAATGCAGGCACGGCCGGGGGCGGCTATGAAGCGATCCAGGGCGGCAATACCGTTCCCGTCATCCGCAACGCGCCGGGTGGCACCGTCAAGAGCCTCTACCTCGACGGTACTTCGTTCCTCATGAGCGTCGCCAGTCAGACGGTCGCCCCCGCGGCCCCGAACCGCCTCAATGCTCCCGCTGGCGTCGTGGGCCCGCAGCCTTCGCGTTCGATCGAGGTCTGGGCCTACAATGAAGCCCCGCGCGGTCTCAACGGCTCGGGTGAGGAAACCATCCTTGCCTGGGGTAAACGCGGCGGCGGCGACGGCCAGAATTTCTCCTGCCTGTACGGCACGCATCCGACATGGAGCGCGGTCGGCCAATGGGGTGGCCCGGACCTCAACTGGAGCCCGTTCCCCACCGCCGGAACCTGGCGCCACCTCGTCTGGGTCCACACCGGTCCAGGAAACGGGGCGGATGTCCCGCCGGACACCACCCAGCTCTATGTCGATGGCGAACCGAACAATTCGGAAAGCGGCTTCCTTCTCAATACCCACCCGGGCCCGATCCTCATCGGGTCGCAGATGGAACCGGACGGGGTCACGCCGACCGGGGCCAACCGCGGCACCCTGTTCCTCGGCAAGGTCCGGGTCCACGACGGTGCCCTCACAGCTGGCCAGGTCCTTCAGAATTATCAGACGGAAAAACCACAGTTCCCCACCACCACCGCGGCAGCCACGCTCGCCAGCGGCCCCATCCACCGCTGGAGCTTCAATCAGCCCGCCGGGGCAGCCCCTTCCGGAACCTCCGTCAGCGACAGCGCCGGGTTCCAGCAGGCCCGTATCCTCGGTGCCAATGCCACCTTCACGGGCACCTCGATCGCTCTCTCCGGTGGTCCCTCGGCCACGGAAAGCTACGTCGACCTCCCCAACCGCCTCATCAGTAACCGCGCCCCGGAACTCGGCGGCAGCGGCGAGGTCTCCCTCGAGGTCTGGTTCACTCACACAGGCCCCCGCACATGGGCCCGCGTCTTCGACTTCGGCAGTTCCAATAACGCGGAACTCTTCGGCCCAGGTGGCGGCGGCGAAGGACGCGATTACCTCACCCTCACCGCTCAGGTCGGCAACGACATCGCCGCCAACCGCCTCGAACTCCGCAACGTCGACGCGGCAGGCAATGGACCCGCGGGCAACGGTGGCCCGGCCATCGCCGTCACAGGCGATTTCGGTGTCCCCGTCGGCGTGGAACGCCACCTCACGGTCGTCTGGCGCAATGGCGTCGGCCTCTGGGTCTATGAAGGAGCCACCCCGGTCACCGAAATCCTCTCGGCCGGCGTCAAGCTCGCCAACCTCAATGACGTCAATAACTGGCTCGGCCGATCAAACTGGACCGGCGACCAGAATACCCAGGGCGAATTCAACGAATTCCGCGTCTATGACCGCGCCCTCACCGCAGCGGAAGTCGCCCGCAACGACGCGGTCGGCCCGGACGCGGTTCTCCCGCCACCCACTGACTTCGATGGCGATGGCCTGCCGGACTGGTGGGAAGCGCTCTATTCGGGTCCAGGCGTGAACGTGGCGGTCGGTGGTCAGGCTTCTCTCGATCCAGACGCGGATGCCCGCACGAACCTCCAGGAATTCCAGACGGGCACCAACCCGCAACTCGCCGACACGGATGCGGACGGAGCCAATGATGGCGTCGAAGCCACCCTCGGCACCAATCCACTCAACCCGGACTCGGACGGCGATGCCCTCAAGGACGGTCAGGAGGTCACCATCGGCACGGACCCGCTCGATGTGGACACGGACGGCGATACCTATTCCGATGGCGCGGAAGTCGCCGCCGGATCGAATCCCCTGAGCGCTTCCTCCATCCCAGTCCTCTTCCTCTCGGCCCGCTACGGATTCAACGAAACCTCGGGAGCCACCGTCACCGACAGCATCAGTGGCTGGAATGGCCAGGTCCGCGGCGAGGGAGCCACATGGACCGGCAGCGCCATCGCCCTCCCCGGTGCCGGATGGGGCGGCAGCAACGGCCCCGCCGCCTACGTTGACCTCCCGAATGGACTCGCCTCCCGCTTCTCGCGCGACCGCGGGGGCCGCGGCTCGGTCACCTTCGAAGGCTGGGTCACCATCACCACAAGACCGGATGGCGCATGGCAGCGCATCATCGACTTTGGTTCGACTTACCCAGGCTACGCCCTCGGCGAGGTCTTCTCCACGCAGCGCCTCAATCAGAACAATACGCGCGGCATGGACTACCTCATCCTCACCGGTGCCCGCGGCGACGATGTCAATCTCCGCCGCATCGACTGGACCAATGACGACCCGTCGGGCGGCACCGGAAACAACTACGGGGTCGATTTCAATGCCACCCCGGGAACGGTCGGAGCCCCGCTCCACTTCGTCATCACCATCGACGAAACTACGGGCAAACTCAGCTACTACGAAAATGGCGTGGCCATTCCCACCCCGGATACCCCGCTCAAGCTCAATCAGCTGAACGACGTCAACTGCTGGCTCGGACGCTCAAACTGGGCAGGCGACGGCAGCCTCGCCGGGGAATTCGACGAGTTCCGCGTCTACTCGGGTGCCTTCACACCGAATGACGTCCAGAAGAGCTTCGCCAAAGGTCCCGAGACCCTCCCCACCGGCAACAACCCAGCCTCGGACATCACCACCCTCAAGGTCATGCACCCCAGCGGCTGGCCGGAATGGTACCTCGACCGCAATCCCTCGGCCCCGGCTCCGGGATCGGACCTCGACGGCGATGGCCTCACCGCCCTCCAGGAAATGGGCCGCGGCTCGGACCCCACCAAGTTGGATACCGACAACGATGGGGTCTTCGACGGTGCCGAAACCGGTACGAACATCTACATCTCTGCCCTCTCCACCGGCAGCAGCCCCACCAACCCGGACACGGACGGCGATGGACTCAATGATTCCGAAGAAGGAGCCGCAGGCGCCAATCCCTCCAACCCGGACACCGATAACGACCTCGCCCTCGATGGCTCGGACCCCATCCCGTCCAGTAGCTATGGCCTCGAACGCCCCATGGCCCACCGCTGGACGTTCAATGAACTCAATGGCAACGTCGACGACGGCACCACGGTCATCGATTCGGTCGGCGGAGCCCACGCCGTGGTCCGCGGAACCGGAGCCACCGCCAACGGGGCCAGTCTGCTCCTCCCTGGCGGTCCGAACAATGGAGCTTCGCCCTACGTCGACCTCCCCAACGGCATCATCAGCAGCAAATCCCGCCTCACCGCGGTCGCATGGCTCACCATCGATTCCGCAGCAAACTGGGCCCGCGTCTGGGACTTCGGAAACAGTACCAACGGGGAGGTTCCCCCCAACCCCATCGGCAACGGCAGCAGCTACTTCTTCCTCTCTGCTTCCCGCGGCACCAACCTCAATGACCAGCGCCTCGCCATCAAGACGCCGACCTCGGGTGAGTCGTTCTACGACTGGTCGCTCACCAATGTCGGGCTCTTCGATCCAGGCCCGGGCGTCGAAATCTTCTTCGCCGCCACCATGGATTCCAGCTCGGGCACCGCCAGCATCTCAAGCTTCAACCGCGACGGTGCCTGGATTCAGCAGAATGCCGCCCTCGACTTCCGCCTCAACCAGGTCGAGGACCTCAATAACTGGCTGGGGCGCTCGCAGTACGCCGGTGACCCGAACCTCAACGGAGCCTTCAATGAGTTCCGCCTCTACAATGGCATCCTCAACCGGAACGAACTCTACAGCCTCTTCGCAGGAGGACCAGACGGCATCCGCATCACCAATGTCCAGCGCTCCGGCGCAGACATCGCCCTCACATGGACGTCCCGCCCCGGCGTGAACTACCAGGTCGAATCCAGTGCCAACCTCGTGAACTGGAACATCACCGAAGTCGGCATCACCGCCACGGACCTCTCCACCACCAAGGCCTACCCGATCACTCCCGGATCCCGCTACTTCCGCGTCCGCATCCAGGCCCCCTGATCCCTCTGCGCATATCCGGAACTCTTCCGGAATTCCCCAAGCCACAAAGCGCGTCCCTGCTCACCCCGGGGACGCGCTTCCCTTTTCCCGTCACTCCTTTGCGGTGGCGCATCTCCCATCCGCAGCCTCATACTCCCCAGCCCCACCATCCGCTCCCTTCCTTTCCCATCTTCATGAATGCGCCCGCCATCGGCCTGGTGGCCAATCCCACCAAACCGGACGCTGCCTCGCTCGCCACCCGGCTCGCCCACCTGCTCGCCTCGGAAGGCGCTCGCGTCATCCCGGACGAAGCCGCGGCCGCCCTCATGGACCTCGACAACGGTGTCCCGCTGGCTGCCATGGGCGATCTCGTCGATCTCGTCGTGATCCTCGGGGGCGATGGCACGCTGCTGCGCACGGCCAGCCTCATGGGCACAAGGGTCCGCCCGCTCGCCGCGATCAATATCGGCAGACTCGGCTTTCTCACCACCACCACGGCCGACGACATGCAGCGCTTCGTCCGCCTGCTCGCCTCCCAATCGTATCAACTCAGCCGACGCCGCACCATCGAGGCGGCCTTCACCAGCCGCGATGGCGAAACCATCCGCCAGAAGGGACTCAACGAGGTCGTGGTCACGCGCGGAGCCATCTCGCGGACGGTCACGGTCGAGGTCCGCATCGATGGCGAATTCCTCAATGCCTACCATGGCGATGGCCTCCTCGTCGCCACCCCCACGGGCAGCACTGCCTACAGCCTCTCGGCAGGTGGCCCCATCATCCACCCCGGTGCCGAAGTCTTCTGCATCACCCCGGTCTGCCCGCACGCCATCGCCAACCGGTCGTGCATCGTCCGCGACGACGTCTGCATCGACCTCCTCCCGGCGGGCCGACCGGAGGAACTCCTCCTCAGCATCGACGGAGGCGACCCCTTCCCGCTCTGCCGCGACCAACCGGTCACTCTCCGCCGCGGCCCGGTCGACATCCCGCTCATCACCATGCCGGAATTCTCGTTCTATGGCGTCCTCCGCCAGAAACTCCAGTGGCACGGCGGCAATGTCGCCCCCTGAGTGCCTGCTGAAGAACCAGGCCCGGTACCGGTTCCTGAGCTTTCATCGTTGGGAAGTGCGGCTGCGCCATGGTGTGGCGAAGGGATCCCCTGCGGGCGGCGGGCCCGATTCCACAAGGCTTCGTGGCGCCGCACTCAACGGGCTGAATCTCCGGACCACCATCAGTCGTCAAGACCAGGGGACTTCCGACCGCCTCGGCGCTTCGGCCGCGCGACTTCCTCCAGCGGATCTTCGTCCCGCGTGAAGAGCGAACGGATGTCCTCAAGACCGAGATTCCGTGTGAAGCTCTCTTCGCCCAGCACGCCGGTCACGAGCTGCTGCTTCTGATGCTGCAGCCTCCGGATCTTTTCCTCAACGGTGTTCCGCGCCAGTAACCGGTACGCCATCACCGGATTCGTCTGCCCAATCCGGTGCGTCCGGTCAATCGCCTGATTCTCCACGGCCGGATTCCACCAGGGATCATACAGCACAACGTAACTCGCCGAGGTCAGATTCAAACCCGTGCCCCCTGCCTTCAGACTGAGCAGAAACACATGCGGATCCCGGCTCGTGTGGAATGTCCGCACGACCGCGTCCCGGTCCTTGGTCTGACCCGTCAGCAGCAGATGCGGCCGGTCTTCTTCCACAAGGCGGTTCCGGATGATGTCGAGCATCGAGGTGAACTGCGAGAACACCAGAACCTTGTGGTTGGCCTCACGCAGCTGATCGAGCAGATAAAACAGGGCGTTCATCTTGGCACTCGGCATCGCCAGATGCTGATCATCAATCAGACCGGGGTGACAGCAGATCTGCCGCAGCCGCATGAGTCCCTGCAGCACCACAAAGCTGTTCTTCTGAAGCGCCGCATCGCTGTCGAGCCCCAGCAGAATCCGCTGCATCCTCGAAAGTTCGGCCGCATAGAGATTCTCCTGCGCTTCCTCCAGCGGACTGAGAATGTCTTCTTCGGTCCGGCTCGGCAGATCCAGCGCCACCTGATTCTTCGTCCGCCGCAGCAGAAATGGCCGCAGCCGCGCACTGAGCCGACCCTGCGCCCCCGGATCCTTGCGGCGGTCAAACCGATCCCGGAAATACTTCCGGTTCCCAAGTACCCCGGGCATCGAAAATGACATCAGACTCCACACATCAAGCAGACGGTTCTCAATCGGTGTACCGGACAGCACGAGACGGTTCTCGCTGCTCAGTTCCCGGGCCGACCGCGCGGCCATGCTATCGGGATTCTTGATCTGCTGACCTTCATCAAGAACCACACTGAGCCACTGCACGGCTTTCAGTTTCTCGGCATTCACCCGGAGCTGACTGTAGTTCAGCACAAGGACATCGACGCGCTTGGCAAGGCCATCGGTGTCCAGTTCTGTCTTGTCCCGGATCACCTGCACGCGCAGATCGGGCGCAAATTTCACGGTCTCCCCGGCCCACACGTCGAGCACGGACTTCGGACAGACCACCAGACACGGTGCCACCGGAACATTCCCCTCCTCCTGCTGCTGCGCGGCCCTCTCCCGCAGCCACAGCATCCAGCAGATCGCCTGCGCCGTCTTGCCGAGACCCATGTCGTCCGCCAGTACTCCCCCGAAACGGTTCGATGTCAGATACGCCAGGAAATGGAAACCTTCAATCTGATACGGCCGCAGCTCGAGCCGGAACCCTGCCGGCAGTGGCGGCCGCACCTGCAGCTTCAGCCGCGCCGCCCGCTCGGTGATCCGGTTCCATGCATCGGGATCAAATACCTCCGCCGCCCGCGGCTCGGCCAGCTGCAGCACATGCATCCGGTGCGTCTCCCCGGACAGATCATACACGTCCAGCCCCAAATGCCCGATCGCCGCTTCCTGATCCGCCGTCAGCTTCAATGCCAGCCGCAGCCAGCCACCTTCAGGCATGCGCACAAATCCACCGCGCGCCTCGACCAGTTCCCGGATCTGCGCCCGGCTCAGATCCATGCCCTCCACATCCACAAGGACACGCAGATCAAACCAGTCAACTTCGCCGGCTTCACTCACTTCGAACCGCACGGTCGCCTGCACGGGGTCGGCCCGCAGCGATGACAGTCCTTCGTCCAGCTCCACCGCACACGATGCGGGCAACCGCTCGAGCCAGCGCACGAACTTCACCGGAAAATTCTTCGTCAGCCTCACCCGGAATGCCCGGCTCCCCTGATCCCACGAAAAACCCATCTCATCGAGCAATCCAGGCAGCGCATAAAGATCCTGCCGGTCAAACCACGGCACGCGTCCGTCTTCGGGAAGATTCGTCGCCACGGTCCGCCACGCGTCCCGCTCCAGTACTTCACTGCACAATCCTCCGGCATCCGCCGCCGTAACTTCCGCGGTCACCACCTCGGCCTCGGCCACCGCCCCGCGACGCGACATCCTCAGCACCATCTTCGGTGCCACCACGACTTCCATGACGCGCTCACGCAGCGAATCCGGCAAGGTCACGCGCAACCGCCGCAGAAATTCCACCCCGCGCGGCGTCGCCAGCACTTCATAAGGAATCGGTGTCCGCGGACGGGCCTCGGCCCCTTCCATCCAGGGCACCGGACCACGGTACACCACGTCGTCTCCCAGATACAGGGTCTCCGGACCTGGCAGTATGATCAGACTGTACGGCACCGGAAGATCGTCGGGCGTCGTCAGCTGAATCACCCACGCATCGCTTTCTTCATTCTCCGCATCAGGCTCGGCACAGGTCCAGCGCAGTAACTCCGGACTATGCTGAAATGCCACTTCATCCAGGGTCACCACCCGCGCCGCGAGAGCCGGCTGCCGCAGCAGTTGCCCGAGAAAACGACGGTCGCGCTCAACTTCCAGCCGGATCCCGGCCGCGGCCGCATCGCCTTCGGGCCAATGACTGACCCATTGCATCAGCAGGGCTTCGCTCAGCGCATCCAGATGCAGCTTGCCTTCCTGCAGCTGGGTCCGGATCCGCAGCAGCTCCACTTCTCCTCCCACCGCCCCAAAGGCATCGGGTCCTTCCAACCCATCGGTCCGCCGGAATTCCAGACGCACTTCCCGCATCGTCACCATGGCCCGGAGTTCCCCACGCCGCGCCGTCACCTGCTCAGCCGATGCCATCTTCTCAAGCCGTTCCTCCCACATCCCGATGTCCCGCTGCTTTTCCCATTCCCGCAATTGCTCGCGCGTCTGCTCGCGGCTCGTCACCGCTTCCATGAACCGCGGCCACATGAGCTTCCGCCGGTCAAAGGCGGCCGCAATGTAGTTCCAGAATTCCAGAATGTCCCCCGGTGGCTCCGGCCACAGCGTGATCGGTTCGTAACTCGTCACGGGCCACTTCGGATTCAACCGCACAAGGTCATGATCAAAGAGCTTCTGCTCGAGAAGATACCGGCGGTACCGCTTCTCCAGCTTGTCAATGAACACGTCTTCCTGCGGCGACAGCGGTCGTCCCAGCTTCTCCTCAAGTACATCAATGAGCGATGCATCGCCCACCCCGGTGGGCGATTCCGGCAGACTGTCTCCCAGCGCCAGCCGCTCGAGCATGACCGCCGCCACGGCCGCCGGATGCTGATCCTCGGGACCGCTCACGGTCCATTCCCATCCCACATGACCACGCTTCAGCGTAATATGATAGACATCACTGCCGTCTTCCACCCGCGCATGCACCAGCGATGCCCCACCGAAAATATGCTTCACAAGGCCATCGCTCCGGAGCCGCTCGGCTTCCTTCATGACCGGTTCGGGAAATCGGGACAGAAAGGCCTGAGTGGGTCGGTCAGCTTCAATGGACATAGACAGCGTTAGGAAAAAAAGCGGGTTGGCAAACTACACCGCAGGGGGGCCTCTGCGCAATTGCCACGGCGAAAAATCTTTCGCATGCCGATCATGTCGCTGAATCATGAAAAACTGATGACAAGGAGGCCGCCGCGGGCCATGCCGATTGACTTGAAGCCCCATCCGCATCAACTCGCGGCCCCACCGCCGATTCCTTTCCCATGCGCCTCGAAGACCTCAATCCCGCCCAGCGCAAGGCCGCCGAAACCATCAGCGGCCCGGTTCTCATCCTCGCCGGTGCGGGCACCGGGAAAACCCGCGTGATCACCACGCGCATCTGCCACCTCCTCCGCACCGGGGTCCGGCCGGATGCCATCCTCGCCGTCACCTTCACCAACAAGGCGGCCAATGAAATGCGCGAACGCGTCAGCGGCATGGTCGCCAAGGACAAGGTCAAGAAACTCACCATCTCGACGTTTCACAGCCTCTGCGTCCGCATCCTCCGCCGCGATATCGAAAAACTCGGCTACAAGAACAACTTCACCATCTACACCCAGAGCGAACAGTCGGGCCTCATGAAACGCATCGTGGTCAAATGCGCGGCCCGTGGCGAGAAACTCGACGCCGACACGGCCATCGCTCTCATCTCACGCCAGCGGAACCGCGGCGTCCCCGCGGACCCGAATCCCCAGGCGCTCATCCACGACGTCGCCCGCGAATACCGACGGCAGATGAAACTGCTCAACGCGGTGGACTTCGATGACCTCCTCATCCTCGCAGAAAAACTGCTGCGCGATTTCCCGGACGTCGCCAGCGCATGGCAGGCCCGCTTCGACCACATCATGGTCGACGAATTCCAGGACACCAACCGCCTGCAGATGGAACTGCTCCGCAGCCTCACGGGTCCCCAGCGCAACATCTGCGTGGTCGGCGACGACGACCAGTCGATCTATGGCTTCCGCGGCGCGGAAATCTCGAACATCCTCGACTTCGAACGCTTCTTCCCCAATCCCACGGTCGTCACTCTCGAGGAAAATTACCGCAGCACCAACCCCATCCTCAACACTGCCAACGGCGTCATCCGCAATAACCGCGAACGACGCCCGAAACGCCTCTGGAGCGGACGCGAAGGAGCCGAACCCGTCCGCGTCATCGCCATGCCGGGCGACAAGGAGGAAGCGGAATTCATCGTGGACGAAATCGACCTCCTCAAAGGCCGCGAACAACTCTCGTGCGACGACTTCGCCATCCTCTTCCGCACCAATAGCCAGATCCGCCCATTCGAGGAATGCATGCGCCGACGCAAGATTCCCTACCGCATCATCGGCGGTCGCAGCTTCTTCGACCGACGCGAAATCAAG